>NZ_JBUZNL010000017.1:0-65985 GCF_055326485.1 Georgenia sp. G2120
GATCAGGTCTCCGAGATGGGCCAGGACGGTGCCGGCCACCCCACCCATGGGCGGACAGATCAATCTCCAGACACCCCCAACAAGGGGTCTGCGGTTCGCCGAGTCACACCCACGAGCGGAACGACCAGCCACCACCCTGCCAGCCAGTCCCAGACCAGCCACCCCCACACTCACAGCGGTTGGTGCTCGTCGAGATTGCGGTTGGTGCTCGTCGAGATTGCGGTTGGGGCCCCAACTGCAATCTCGACGAAGGGTCTGCTGCACGGCTCGGATCCTGGCCAGTATCGCTTGAAAGCGCTAGCATCGTCATGTGGCGATGAAAGACGAGGGTCCGACGACGACGAGCGCCACCGGTGCGCACGCCCTGCTCTTCCACGCGCTCGCCGAGCCCGCGCGACTCGCTCTCCTCGACCACCTGACCACCGGCGAGCACCGCGTGCGGGACCTCGTCGACCACATGCACCTCGCGCAGTCCACCGTGAGCAAGCACCTCGCGTGCCTGCGCGACTGCGGGCTCGTCACCGTCCGCGCCGAGGGGCGGGCGTCGTGGTTCGCGATCGCCGACCCGGAGCGGCTCGCCGACCTGCGCGCGCGGGCGGACGCGCTGCTCGTCGCGGCCGGGATCACGCCCGGCGCGGTGCAACACAGCCACGACGACGAGGCGGCACCGAGCCCTGACGACATAGTGGCACCGAACCCCTACGACGACGCCGGCACCGCCGAGCGGGGCCGGGGGAGTGCCGGGGCGGCCCCATGAGCCACGACGGCCACGCGCACGGCGTCGACCCGGCCGCGGCGTCGGCCGACCCGAGGCTGCGGCGCCGCCTGATCGTCGCCCTCGTCCTCACGGTCGGGATCGTTCTCGCCCAGCTCGTCGGCAGCGCGGTGACCGGCAGCCTCGCCCTGCTCACCGACACGGCGCACGCCGCGGCGGACGCGGTCGGCCTCGTGGTCGCCGTCCTTGCCGCCACGATGATGGCCCGGCCCGCGACGAGCGAGCGGACCTGGGGCTTCGCCCGCGCCGAGGTGATCGCCGCGCTCGGCCAGGCGGTGCTCCTGCTCGCCGTCGGCGTCTACGCGGCGGTCGAGGCGGTGCGCCGTCTTGCCGCTCCGACCGAGATCGCGGCCACCGAGCTGGTGGTGTTCGGCGTCGTCGGGCTCGTGGCGAACCTCGCCGCCCTCGCGGTCCTCGGCGGTGGGCGGGAGGCCAACCGCAACATGCGGGCCGCGTTCCTCGAGGTGCTTGCTGACGCGCTCGGGTCGGTGGCCGTCATCGTCGGTGCGGTCGTCATCCGGTTTACCGGCTTCGAGCGGGCCGACACGATCGCGGGCCTGGTGATCGTGGCGCTCATCGTGCCGCGCGCGCTGCGGATCGTGCGGGACACCGGGCGGGTGCTGCTCGAGTACACGCCGCGCGGGGTGGACCTCGACGACGTGCGGACTCATCTCCTCGAGCTCGAGCACGTCCGCGAGGTGCACGACCTGCACGCCTCCGAGATCGGCACCGGCATGCCCGTGATCTCCGCGCACGTGGTGGTCGACGACCACTGCTTCGCCTCCGGTCACGCCCCCGAGATCCTCGAGACCATCCGCGCGTGCGTGCGCGAACACTTCCCCGTGTCGTTCGACCACGCGACGATTCAGCTCGAGACCGCCGCCACGCGCGAGCGCTCGTGCGCGGACATGCACCACGCGTAGCTCGTCGTCGAGATTGCGGTTGGGGCCCCAACCGCAATCTCGGCGAGCACCAACCGCAATCTCGGCGGGCACCAACCGCAATCTCGACGAGCACGAACCGCAATCTCGGCGAACGCGACGGAGGGTGCTCGACGGAACAGGTGCCGCCCGGAAATCGCGTGCGCCCGCCGTTACGATGGCTGGTGGCCCTGCGTCCGGCCCACCGCGCACCACATGTCCTCCGCCGGCACGCCCGCCCCACGAAAGGCCCCCATGATCACCGCCCGCGACATCTCCATGTCCATCGGCGACCGCGAGCTGCTCCGTTCGGGCACGTTCCGCATCGACACCGGCATGAAGATCGGGCTCGTCGGACGCAACGGCGCCGGCAAGACCACGCTGACCAAGCTCCTCGCCGGGGCCGACGCCACGAGCTCGACCGTCGCGCACACCGGTGACCTCACGCGCTCCGGCACCGTCGGCTACCTCCCGCAGGACCCGCGCACCGGCGACCTCGACGTCCACGCGCGCGACCGCGTCCTGTCCGCCCGCGGCATCGACACCCTGCTCGGGCGCCTGCGCAAGGCCGAGCGCGAGATGGGCGACCTGTCGAACCCGGACAAGGCCGCGAAGGCCACCGAGCGCTACGTCCGTCTCGACGCCGAGTTCGAGGCCCTCGGCGGCTGGGCCGCGGAGTCCGAGGCGGCGGCGATGACGTCGGCACTCGCGCTGCCGACCCGCATCCTCGACCAGCCGCTGCACACCCTGTCCGGCGGTCAGCGCCGCCGCGTCGAGCTCGCCCGGATCCTCTTCTCCGGCGCGGACACGCTCCTGCTCGACGAGCCGACGAACCACCTCGACCACGACTCGATCGTCTGGCTGCGCGAGCACCTCAAGAGCTACCAGGGCGGCTTCGTCGTCATCTCCCACGACGTCGACCTGCTGCGCGAGACCGTCAACACCGTGTGGCACCTCGACGCCAACCGCGGCGAGCTCGACACGTACAACCTCGGCTGGGACGCCTACGTCAAGCAGCGCGAGGTCGACGAGAAGCGCCGCCGCCGCGAGCGCGCCAACGCCGAGAAGAAGGCCTCGACCCTCATGGCGCAGGCGGACAAGATGCGCGCGAAGGCCACGAAGGCCGTCGCCGCGCAGAACATGATCCGCCGCGCCGAGCGCCTGACCTCGGGACTCGAGGCGACCCGCGTCCAGGACCGTGTCGCGGCGCTCCGCTTCCCGGATCCCGCCCCCTGCGGCCGCACCCCGCTCACCGCGCAGGACCTGTCGAAGTCGTACGGGTCGCTCGAGGTGTTGTCGGGCGTGGACCTCGCGATCGACCGCGGCTCGAAGGTGGTCATCCTCGGCCTCAACGGCGCCGGCAAGACCACCCTCCTGCGGATCCTCGGCGGCGTGGAGCAGCCGGACACCGGCGAGGTCATCCCCGGCCACGGCCTGAAGATCGGCTACTACGCGCAGGAGCACGAGACCCTCGACACGAACCGCACGGTCGTGGAGAACCTCCGCAGCTCGGCGCCGGACCTCACGGACACGCAGGTCCGCTCGGTCCTCGGGTCGTTCCTCTTCTCCGGGTCCGACGCCGACAAGCCCGCCGGCGTGCTGTCCGGTGGCGAGAAGACCCGGCTCGCGCTCGCGGTCCTCGTCGTCTCATCGGCCAACGTGCTGCTGCTCGACGAGCCCACGAACAACCTCGACCCGGCCTCGCGCGAGGAGATCCTCGGCGCGCTGGCGACCTTCACTGGCGCGGTCGTGCTGGTGACCCACGACGAGGGCGCCGTCCAGTCGCTCAACCCCGAGCGGGTCCTCCTTCTGCCCGACGGCGATGAGGACCTCTGGTCGGCCGACTACCTCGAGCTCGTCACGCTGGCCTGACCGCCGGCCTGCGCGGTTTGATCCGGGCACCCGTCCTGATCCGGGCTCGCGCCCTGATCGTCCGCCGTGACACCCGCACCCGCACCGGCACCCTCGGCCGACTCTGCGGCGTCGAGCCAGGCGTCCTCCTCCTCGGCGTCGGAGACCTTCTTCCCGGCGCGCGCGGACAGGGCGCCCCCGCGCGCGTAGGGCGTGCCGGCGAGCAGCTCCTCGTCGGCCTCGTCGACCTCGCGGCGCGCCAGCAGCGGCACGATCGCGAGCGACCCGATCGCGAACACGAACCACTGGAACGCGTAGCTGAGGTGGTTGCGCAGCGAGACGTCCGGCCGCGGGAGCCCGGAGAGGCCGTCCGCCGCCGCGGGCTCGGAGTCGATGAGCTCCCCGAACCCCGAGACGACGCCGACACCCCCGTCCGCCACCGCGATCGCCCCGGGCGCGGGATCGGTGAGGGCCGCGAGCGAGCGGCGCAGCGCGTCCTCCTCGATCGAGTACAGCCACCCCGGGGCCGGCTCGCGGGTCGAGCCGTGCTCCGCCGGCCTCAGCCGCACCGTCAGCGTGGCCTCCCCGTCCGGCGGGCGCGGCAGGTCGGCGGGCGTCATGTCGACCTCGGAGGGCAGCCAGCCCCGGTCCACCGGCAGGACGACCTCCTGCCCGCCGAGCTCGGTGGCGAACAGGTCGACCACGTGGACGGCCGGCGTGCCCTCGACCGGCCGGTTGCGCAGCCCGAGCGTGGTGCCCTCGACCCACTCGCCGGTGACGGTGACGTACCGCCAGGTGTCGGACTCGTCGACGAGCAGGTCGCCGACGTGCTCCTCGGCGGGTACCGGCGCGGCGGCCTCGGCCTGCTCGACGGCGTCGCGCCGCTCGACCTTCTCCTCGTGCCGGTCGAGCTGCCAGGTCCCGAGCCACACGCAGGTGAGGGCGGCCAGCACGCTGACGGCCATGAGCCCCAGCCAGCGGGGGGTGCGCAGGAAGGCCCACCGGCCGACGCCCCGCGGCCCCGGCATGTCCTGGCCGGTCACCGCAGGAACTCCCCGGGGCGCACGTGATAGGTCGGGGCGCGCCGGGCGTCGGCGGACGGCGAGGCTGCGTCGTCGTCGGGCTGGAGCGTGACGAGTTCCCGACCCGTGCGTCCGGCGCTCGGCCCCCCGCCCTCGCGGCCCGAGTTGGCGACGAGCACGGCGAGCAGGGGAGCGGCGAGCGCGAGGCCGATGGACACCCACCACCACTGGCGGGGGACGACGACGAGCGAGGCGAGGCACGCGATCCGGACGCCCATGAGCAGCCAGTAGCGGCGCATCCGGCCGGAGAGGTCGTCCTGCAGGGACGGGGCGGCCCCCGTGATCGTCACGGGCTCGGCACGCCGACGCCCCCGCACGCGCGCCGAGGAGTGGGTCGCGGGTGCGGCTCCTGCGCGCCGGACCCTGGTCATCCCACCAGGCTACGCCGACCTCCCGGGGCACGGCTGCCACCTGCGCGACCGGGGCCGCGCACCGGACGGTGGCGCGAAGCCCCGGAGCTCATCGGCTAGCGTGTCCCGGGTGCGTACGGCAAGCATCGAGGAGATGACGTGACCGCGAGCAACACGTACGAACCCCGCAGCGTGCTCGTCACCGGGGCGTCCCAGGGGATCGGCGAGGCGATCGCCCGCCGGTTCGTCGACCTGGGGGACAAGGTGGCGGTGCTCTCCCGCTCCGGCCGCGGCCCCGAGGGCACGCTCGCCCTGGCGGGCGACGTGGCGAGCACCGACGACGTCGACGCTGCCTTCTCGGCGGCCGAGGAGGCCCACGGCCCGGTCGAGGTGGTCGTGGCCAACGCCGGGATCACCCGCGACCAGCTGCTCATGCGGATGAGCGACGAGGACTTCGACGAGGTCCTGCAGACCAACCTCGGCGGGGCCTTCAAGATCGCCCGCCGGGCGTCCAAGGGGATGATCCGGCTGCGCCGAGGTCGGATCGTGCTCATCTCCTCGGTCATCGGCCTCTACGGCGGGCCGGGCCAGGTCAACTACTCGGCCGCCAAGGCCGGGCTCGTCGGCATGGCGCGCTCGATCACCCGCGAGCTCGGCAAGCGCTCGATCACGGCCAACGTCGTGGCCCCGGGATTCATCGACACCGAGATGACCCGGGTGCTGCCCGAGGCCCAGCAGGAGACCTACCTCGGCGCGATCCCCGCGGGCCGGTTCGGGGACATCGACGACGTCGCCGGCGTCGTCGAGTTCCTCGCCTCCCCGGCGGCCGGCTACGTCTCCGGCGCGGTCATCCCCGTCGACGGCGGACTCGGCATGGGGCACTGACCGTGGGCCGCTGACCACGGGGCACCGGCCCCACGAACCCCGGCCGCGTCCGCGCGGTCACTCCCCCCGAACGAGAAGAGGACTCCCATGGGACTGCTGGAGGGCAAGACGGTGCTCGTCACCGGCGTGCTGAAGAACAACTCCATCGCCTTCCACGTGGCGCGGCTCGCGCAGGAGCAGGGCGCCACCGTGGTGCTCACGTCCTTCGGCCGCCAGATGCGGCTGACCGAGGTCACGTCGCGTCGCCTGCCCACCGAGGCGCCGGTCGTCCAGCTCGACGTCACCGACGCGGACGACCTCGCCGCGCTGGACTCGCGCGTGCGCGAGCACGTCGACCACCTCGACGCCGTGGTCCACTCGATCGGGTTCGCCCCGCAGTCGGTGATGGGCGGGAACTTCCTCCAGGCGGAGTGGGCGGACGTCGCCACCGCACTCGAGGTCTCCGCGTACTCGCTCAAGTCGCTCGCCGTGGCCGCGAAGCCGCTCATGGCGCCGGGCTCCGCCGTGGTGGGCCTGACGTTCGACGGCTCCTACGCGTGGCCCGTGTACGACTGGATGGGCGTGTCCAAGGCCGCCTTCGAGGCGACCGCCCGCTACCTCGCCCGGGACCTCGGGCCGGACGGCATCCGCGTCAACCTCGTCTCCGCCGGCCCCGTGCGGACGACCGCCGCCACGTCGATCCCCGGCTTCGACCAGATGGAGTCGACCTGGGACGAGCGCGCCCCCCTCGGCTGGGACGTCACCGACGCCGAGCCGACCGCGCGCACCGTGGTCGCCCTGTGCTCGGAGTGGCTGCCCTCGACCACCGGCGAGATCGTGCACGCGGACGGCGGCGTGCACGCCATGGGTCAGTGATGACCCGGACGCTCATCCTGCTCAGGCACGCGAAGGCCGCCCAGCACGGGCGGGCGGGGGACGCCTCCCGCGAGCTCTCGGGGCGCGGCGAGCGCCAGGCGCGGGCGCTCGGTCCGCTGCTCGCGGCCGAGGTGGGGGCGATCGACGTCGCGCTCGTCTCGACCGCGGCGCGTGCGGCCTCCACCGCCACGCTCCTGCGCGAGGGGGTCGAGGTCGGTGAGCGGCGCGACGTCCCGGAGATCTACCAGTACGCCGCGCGCGGCCTGCTCGACCTCGTGCGCGACACGGAGGGCGACCCCGGCGTGCTGCTCGTCGTGGGCCACGAGCCGACGATCTCCTCGCTCGCCGCCCACCTGCACGACGACCGCAAGGACTCCCTCGCCCTCCAGGTCTCCCTCGGGGTCCCGACGGCGACCGCCTGCGTGCTCGACGTCCCCACCACGTGGTCCGACCTGGACGCGCGGACCGCCCACCTGCGGGCACTCGTCCGGCCCTCGGCCTGAGCCGCACTCTCGACCAGTCGACGAGCTGAGTCGCACTCTCGACCAGTCGACGAGCTGACCCGCACTCTCGACCGGAGAGGCTCGGTCAGTCGACCGGGTCGGCCACACCCGTCAGGGCGAGCGCGGTGTCGAGCCGGTCGCTGCTGATGAACGCGTCGGCGTTCTCGCGCACGACCGGCCTGCTCCCGTAGCCCACGCCGAGCCCGGCCGCGCCGAGCAGGTCGAGGTCGTTCGCGCCGTCGCCGACGGCGAGCAGCCGGCTCATCGGCACGCCGGCCCCGGCGGCCCAGGCGCGGGCGTGCGTGGCCTTCGCGGACCGGTCGACGACGTCGCCGACCGTGCGCCCGGTCAGCCTCCCGTCCTCGATCTCGAACCGGTTGGCCGCGACGAACCGCACGCCGAGCTCCTCGACCAGGGGACCGACGACCTCGACGAACCCGCCCGAGACCACGCCCGTGGGAACGCCCGCGTCCCGCGCGCGCAGGAACATGTCCGCGGCGCCGGGGGAGAGCTCGACGGCGCCGCGCACCGCCTCGAGGACCGGCTCCGCCTCGAGCCCGGCGATCAGCGCGACCCGAGCGTCGAGCGACTCGCGGAAGTCGAGCTCGCCGCGCATCGCCCGCTCGGTCACCGCCGCGACCTCGGCCTCGACCCCGGCGTGCGCGGCGACGAGCTCGATGACCTCGTTCGCGAACAGCGTGGAGTCGACGTCGGTGAGGACGAGCCCGGGCCCGTCCTCGGCCAGGTCGCCGGTGGTGACGGCCACGTCGACGCCGAGGGCCGTGGCCGGACCGCGAATCTCGTCGCGCAGCGCGAGCGCCGTGCGGGCGAAGGACGAGGGTCCGTCGGTGGGTCGTTCGTCGTCGTGCACCTCGTCCTGACCCGCACCCTCGACCACCGACGACGACGAATCCCCCTCGCGGCCGACGGGGGCGGGGAGGCGGAGGGCCCAGCCGACGGTGCGCAGCGGGCCGAGCATGCCGTGGGCGGCCGCGACGTCGTCGGACCGGCCGGCGAGCAGGTCACCGACGTGCGTGACGAGCGAGACCGGCACGGGCCGCGGGGAGACGAGCGTGACGCGCAGCGCCGTGCCGCCCCCGGCGGGGACGGTCGGAACCGGCCGCAGGCCGGCGGACGAGGGGCCCGCCGTCACCTCGTGACCGTCTTCCCCTTGGGGACGACGGTGATGCCCCCCGGGGTGATGGTGTAGCCGCGCGCACGATCGTGCTCGTGGTCGACGCCGATGGTTGCGCCCTGCTCGACGACGACGTTCTTGTCGAGGATCGCCTTGTTCACCGTGGCGTTGCGGCCGACCTGGACGCCGTCGAAGAGGACGGAGTCCCGCACCGAGGACCACGAGTTCACCCGGACGCCGGGGGAGAGGATCGAGCCGACGACCTCGCCGCCGGAGATGATGACGCCGGGGGAGATGATCGAGTCGAGCGCGTGGCCCAGGCGCTCCTGGTGCCCGTAGACGAACTTCGCCGGGGCGAGCCCGTGGTAGCCGGTGTGCAGGGGCCACTGATCGTTGTAGAGGTTGAACACCGGGACCACGGAGATGAGGTCCATGTTGGCCTCGTAGAACGCGTCCACGGTTCCGACGTCGCGCCAGTACGCCTTGTCCCGGTCGCTGGCCCCGGGGACCTCGTTGAACGTGAAGTCGTACAGCCCCGCCCGGCCCTCGGCGACGAAGCTCGGCACGATGTTGCCGCCCATGTCGTGGTTCGACCCGGAGTCGTCCGCGTCGGCGATGACGGCCTCGCGCAGGGCGTCGGCGTCCATCACGTAGTTGCCCATCGACGCGAGGATCTGGTCGGGCGCGTCGGGCAGGCCCACGGCGTCCTTCGGCTTCTCGAGGAAGCTCTCGATCTTGTGCGGGTCGTCGGCCGAGGCCTGGATGACGCCGAACTGGTCGGACAGCGACAGCGGCTGCCGGATCCCGGCCACCGTGAGCGGGAACCCGGACTCGATGTGCTGGTCGACCATCTGGGAGAAGTCCATGCGGTAGATGTTGTCGGCACCGACCACCACCACGATGTCCGCCCGCTCGTCGTCGATGAGGTTGAGCGACTGGTAGATCGCGTCGGCGGAGCCGAGGAACCAGTTCTTCCCCTTGCGCTGCTGGGCGGGCACCGGCGCCACGTAGTTGCCCAGCAGGTTGGACATCCGCCAGGTCTGGGTGATGTGGCGGTCGAGGGAGTGCGACTTGTACTGCGTGAGCACCACGATCTTGAGGTACCCGGAGTTGACGATGTTCGACAGGGCGAAGTCGATGAGGCGATAGGTCCCACCGAAGGGGACGGCGGGCTTGGCGCGGTCCGCGGTGAGCGGCATGAGCCGCTTACCCTCGCCGCCGGCCAGGACGATCGCGAGCACGCGTGGGGATGCCATGGGGACACCCTAAGCCGAACCTGTGACCCGCAGCACGCGTTGCCGCCGCCGCACGGCCCCGGCAGAGTGGGCCCCAGCACGCACGCGCGACGATGCCGAGGAGAGCACCGTGAGAGTCGACCTGATCACCCGCGAGTACCCGCCGCACATCTACGGCGGCGCCGGCGTGCACGTCTCGGAGCTGGCCCGCGTCCTGCGGCCGGACCTCGACGTGCGCGTGCACGCCTTCGACGGCCCGCGCACCGAGGACGGCCCCGGCGGCGTGCCCGTCACCGGCTACGACGAGGTGCCCCAGCTCGAGGGCGCGAACGCCGCCCTGCGCACGTTCGGGGTGGACCTGCAGATCGCCGACCGGCTCGAGGGCACCGACCTCGTCCACTCCCACACCTGGTACGCCAACCTCGCCGGCCACCTCGGCGGGCTGCTCCACGGCGCGCCCCACGTGCTCTCCGCACACTCGCTCGAGCCGATGCGCCCGTGGAAGGCCGAGCAGCTCGGCGGCGGCTACGCCCTGTCGAGCTGGGCCGAGCGCACCGCCTACGAGGGCGCGGCCGGCGTCATCGCCGTGTCCAACGGCATGCGGTCCGACATCCTGCGCGCCTACCCGAGCGTCGACCCGGACAAGGTCCACGTGGTCCACAACGGGATCGACCTCGACGAGTGGGCACGTCCCACGGGGCCCGACGGCGAGGCCGCGATCGCGGCCGCCCGCGAGCGCTACGGGCTCGACGCCGACCGGCCCACGGTCGTGTTCGTCGGCCGCATCACCCGGCAGAAGGGCCTGCCGCACCTGCTCGCGGCGATCGAGCAGCTCCCCGAGGAGATCCAGGTGGTCCTGTGCGCCGGCGCCCCGGACACCCAGGAGATCGCCGCGGAGGTCTCCGGCGCCGTGGCCGAGCTCGCGAAGCGCCGTACCGGCATCGTGTGGATCGAGGAGATGCTGCCGCGCGAGCAGCTCGTCGCCGTCCTCGCCGCGAGCGACGTCTTCGTGTGCCCGTCCGTCTACGAGCCCCTCGGCATCGTCAACCTCGAGGCCATGGCGGTGGGCCTCCCCGTCGTCGGCTCGGCCACCGGCGGCATCCCGGACGTCATCGTCGACGGCGAGACCGGCACCCTCGTCCCCATCGACCAGCTCCAGGACGGCACCGGCACGCCGACGGACCCCGAGCGGTTCCACGCCGACCTCGCCGCCGCGCTCACCGCGCTCGCGACGGACCGGGAGAAGGCGCGGGCCCAGGGCGCCGCCGCCCGCCGCCGCGTCGAGGAGCACTTCGCCTGGACCGCGGTGGCCGAGCGCACGATCGCCGTCTACGAGAGCGTGCTGGCCGGGCAGTAGGCGCGGGGACCGGCATCGGAGGCTTCTTCGGGCACGTCGGCCGGGGCGGCCGCACCCGGCCGGCACTACGCCCGGGCCGGGCGGGTCGGGCCGCGGGCCCTCCGCGCGCGACCTACGCTGGGGCCCATGGGTGATGTCCTGACGCTGTCCGACGTGCGCGTGCGCCGTGGCACCTCCGAGCTGCTCGCGGGGGTCGACTGGTCCGTCGACGACGGCGAGCGCTGGGTGATCGTCGGCCCGAACGGGGCGGGCAAGACCACGCTCGTCTCGCTGCTCGTGGGCCAGATCTTCCCCACCACCGGGTCGGTCGAGGTCATCGGGGAGCGGCTCGGCCGGGTCGACGTCGGCGAGCTGCGCCAGGTCGTCGGCTTCGCCTCCTCGGCGAACGAGCGCCGACTGTACGCCTCCGAGACGGTCCTCGACGTCGTCCTCACCGGCGCCTACGGCATGTCGGGCCGCTGGCGCGAGGCCTACGAGGACCTCGACACGGGCCGGGCCCGTGCGCTCCTCAGCTACGTGGGTGCGAAGGACCTGCGCGAGAGGACCTTCGGGTCCCTGTCCACGGGCGAGCGCAAGCGCGTCCAGATCGCGCGCGCCCTCATGCCGGACCCCGAGGTGCTCGTCCTCGACGAGCCCGCCGCCGGCATGGACCTCGGCGGACGCGAGGAGCTCGTCGCCTCGCTCGCGCGGCTCGCCCGCGACCCGCACGGGCCGGTCATGGTCCTCGTGACCCACCACCTCGAGGAGATCCCGCCCGGGTTCACCCACGCGCTTCTCATGGACCACGGCGCGGCCGTCGCCGCGGGGCCGATCGACGAGGTCCTCACGGCCGAGGCGATCTCCTCCCTCTACCGCATGCCGCTCACCCTCACGGTCGACGAGGGCAGGTACCACTCCCGCCGGAAGGACTAGGTCGCGCCGGTAGACTGGCCCCACCTACTGGGAGGAGGCCCGGCCATGTGGTGGATCTGGCTGGTCACGGCGATCGTGCTCGGCATCGTCGAGATGCTCACCGTCGACCTCATCTTCCTCATGCTGGCCGGCGGCGCCGCCGCCGGCTCGCTCGTCGCCCTCACCGGCGCGCCGATCTGGGTGCAGGCGCTCGTCGCCGCGCTCGTCGCCATCACGCTGCTCGCCGTCGTGCGCCCCTGGGTCAAGGAGATGCTCGCGCGCTCCACGCCCGACACCCCGATGAACGTCCGCGGCCTGGTCGGCCAGGTGGCGCGCACGGTCACCGAGGTGAACGAGCGCGAGGGCCGCGTCAAGCTCGCCGGAGAGATCTGGTCGGCCCGCACCGCGCCCGACGTCCTGCCGCGGCCGCCCGAGGAGGACGTGCGGGTCGTCGAGATCGACGGGGCGTTCGCCGTCGTCGCCCCGCTCGACGTGGAGGGTGATCCCTACGGGACCCGGCCCCCTGCGCAGCCGTGGACGACCGGGTTCGGCCCCGGGCACCAGGGACCGCCGAGCTACCGCCCGGGCTCCGCCCCCGGCGGCCACGAGCCCCGCTACTGACCCCGGCGCCCCGACCGGGCCGTCGCAGCACCGACACAGGAGAGATACGTGGACAACCTCACGCAGTGGATCATCCTCGGCGTCATCGTGGTCGCGGTGGTGGTGATCCTCAGCAAGGCGGTCGTCATCGTCCCCCAGGCCGGGGCCCTCATCGTCGAGCGACTCGGCAAGTACCACTCGACGATGTTCGCCGGCTTCCACGTCCTCGTCCCGTTCTTCGACAAGGTCCGCGCCCGGGTCGACCTCCGCGAGCAGGTCGTCTCCTTCGCGCCGCAGCCCGTCATCACGTCCGACAACCTCGTGGTCTCGATCGACACGGTCATCTACTTCCAGGTCACCGAGCCGGGCGCCGCGGTCTACGAGATCGCCAACTACATCACCGGTATCGAGCAGCTGACCGTCACCACGCTCCGCAACGTCATCGGCTCGATGGACCTCGAGCAGACGCTGACCTCGCGCGACCAGATCAACGGCCAGCTCCGCGGCGTCCTCGACGAGGCGACCGGCCGCTGGGGCATCCGCGTCAACCGCGTCGAGCTCAAGGCGATCGACCCGCCCCAGTCCGTCCAGGGCGCGATGGAGCAGCAGATGCGCGCCGAGCGCGACCGCCGCGCCGCGATCCTCACGGCCGAGGGTGTCAAGCAGTCCGCGATCCTCACGGCCGAGGGTGAGAAGCAGTCCCAGATCCTCCGCGCCGAGGGTGAGGCCCAGGCCGCCGTCCTCCGCGCCCAGGGTGAGTCCCGCGCCATCCACGAGGTCTTCGAGGCCATCCACACCGCCGATGCCGACGACAAGGTGCTGTCCTACCAGTACCTCCAGACGCTGCCGGAGATCGCGAAGACCCCGTCGAACAAGATGTGGTTCATCCCCGCCGAGGTCACGGGCGCGATGGCCTCCCTGTCCAGCGCGTTCGGTCCCGAGGACGGCTCCACCGGTGGGTTCAAGGCGCCGACGCCGCCGCGCGCCCCGAAGGGCGACGGTCCGACCGGGCCGCGACGCTCCGGCCCGCCCCCGACGACCGCGTTCAACTCGGTGAGCCTGCAGGACCCGCAGGAGGCGCTGCGCGAGGCCCGCGCCGAGGTCGAGACCGCCGAGAGCGAGGCCAGCGAGGACCCGGGCATCGGTGGTGGGCGCCGGTCTCAGCGCGCACGTGCCGCCGCGAGCCCCGCGTCCGGTGCCGGTGCGAGCGGTGCGGGTGCGGGTTCGCCCGACCCCGCGGCCGCCCGTCCCGGGCAGGCGAGCGCCGCGTCGGCGCCGAGCACCGGCGGTCCTGCGGCCGGCGGTCCTGCGGCCGGTGGACCCGTCGTCGGTGGTCCGGGAGCCGGCCAGGCTGGCCCCGGAGGCCCCGGAGGCCCCGGAGGCCCCGGAGGCCCCGGCGGCCCCGGCGGCCCCGCGACCGGTCGCGGCCCGGCGGGCACCACGCGCGCCTGGAACCCGGGCGGCCAGCCCCCGCAGGGGAGCTGACCCACCCGGGGTGACCCTTCGGCGTCGGGCGGGAGGTTCCGCCCACCGACGCGAGACCTGAACGAGAGCCGGCTCCCGGCAGCGCACCCGCTGCCGAGGGCCGGCTCTCGTCGTCCCGGAGAGGCAGGTCGCGGTGCAGGTCGGCGGCGGGATTCCCGCCGGGCCCCGACCCGATGACGACGACCTGTCCGCTTGGTGCCAGGATGTCCGGGTGCTTCTGCGCCTTCTGAGGTTCTACCTCCGCCCGCACGCCCGCACGCTGGGCGCCATCCTCCTGCTGCAGCTGGTCTCGACGCTCGCCGCGATGATGCTCCCCAGCCTCACCGCGGACGTCATCAACGACGGCCTGCTCGCGGCCGACTCCGACGCCGTCATCCGGATCGGGCTCGTCATGCTCGGCATCTCGGCTATCCAGATGGTCGCCCAGATCTCGACGGCGTTCCTCGCGGCGCGCATGGCGGCCCGGGTCGGCGGCGAGATCCGGCGCTCGGTGTTCGCCACCGTCCAGCGGCTCTCGGTCGCGGAGGTCTCGCAGGTCGGCGCTCCGTCGCTCATCACCCGCTCGACCAACGACGTCCTGCAGGTCCAGATGGTCACCCTCATGGGCTCGATGTTCCTCGTCATGGCGCCGCTCATGATGGTCGGCGGCATCGTCATGGCCGTCCTCGAGGACCCGCCGCTGTCCTGGCTCATCGTCGCGGCGGTGCCGGTGCTCCTCGCCGTCATGCTCGGCGCGATCCTCCTCGCGCGTCCGCTGTTCGAGGTGGTCCAGAAGCGCATCGACCGCATCAACCGGCTCATGCGCGAGCAGATCTCCGGCGTCCGCGTCATCCGCGCGTTCACCCGCCAGTCGACGCAGCGCGCCACGTTCGACTCCGCCTCGCGCGAGCTCGCCGGCACCCAGCGCCGCATCGGCGTGATCTTCGGGATCACGTTCCCGCTCGTCCAGCTGGTCGTCATGGGCGGGCAGGTGGCCGTCGTCTGGTTCGGCGGGCTGCGCGTCGACGCGCAGGAGATGGAGATCGGCTCGATCGTCGCCTTCCTCAGCTATCTCATGTTCATCTTCATGTCCGTGATGTTCTCGGTCATGCTGCTGATGATGATCCCGCGCGCCGAGGTCTGCGCGCGCCGCATCACCGAGGTCCTCGACATCACGCCCGCGATCGCGCCGCCCGCGCAGCCGCAGGAGATCGGGCCGCGCCAGGCCGGCCGGCGGGTCGAGCTCGTCGAGGCGACCTTCGGCTACCCCGGCGCGGAGGAGCCCGTCCTCGACCGGGTCACGCTCACGCTCGAACCGGGCACGACGACGGCGGTCGTCGGCTCGACCGGCTCCGGCAAGACCACCCTCGTCAACCTGCTCCCGCGGCTGCTCGACGTGGCCGCGGGCTCCGTGCGGATCGGCGGGGTCGACGTGCGCGCCGCGGCGCTGGGCGACGTGCGCTCGCGGGTCGCGCTCGTCCCGCAGCAGGCGTTCCTGTTCGGCGGCACCGTGCGCTCGACACTGTCGCTCGGCTCAAGCGAGGTCCCCGAGGACCGCCTCTGGCAGGCGCTCGAGGTGGCACAGGCAGCCGACTTCGTCCGGGACCTCGACGACGGGCTCGAGTCCGCCGTCGAGCCGGGCGGCACGAACTTCTCCGGCGGCCAGAAGCAGCGCCTCGCCATCGCCCGGGCCCTCGTCCGCGGCGGCGAGATCTACGTCTTCGACGACGCCTTCTCCGCGCTCGACATGGCCACCGACGCCCGCCTGCGGGCCGCGCTGCCGACGATGACGGCCGGGGCGACCACCCTCGTCGTGGCCCAGCGCATCTCGACGATCCGCGACGCCGACCAGATCTGCGTGCTCGACGCCGGTCGCGTCGTCGGGCTCGGCACCCATTCCGAGCTGATGGACGGCAACGCGACGTACCGGGAGATCGTCCTGTCCCAGATCTCGCGGGAGGAGGCGGCATGAGCGAGCGTCACGGCCCCGTGCCCGGGGACAAGCCGGCGAACTTCGGCGGCGCGATCAGGCGGCTGCTGGGCGAGATGCGGGCGGAGCGGCTGCTGCTCGTCGTCGTCGTGCTCCTCGGTGTTCTCTCCGTGCTCCTGTCCGTCCTCGGTCCGCGCTTCCTCGGCGACGCGACCGACGTGGTGGTCGAGGGGTTCGCGAGCCGCCTCATCCCCGAGGGGGTGACGCTCGACCAGGCCATCGGCGGGCTGCGCGCCGTGGGGCAGGACGAGGTGGCGGACATGCTCGCCGGGATGGGGGACATCGTGCCCGGCGCCGGCCTCGACCGTGCCGAGCTGCTCCGCGCCCTCGCGATGGCGCTCGGCGTGTTCGCGGGCGCCGCGATGGCGATGGCCGCCAACATGCTCATCCTCAACGTCGTGGTCCAGCGGGTCGGAGTGCGGCTGCGCGCGAAGGTCCAGGCCAAGGTCGACGCCATGCCGCTGGCCGAGCTCGACCACCGCTCGCGCGGCGACCTGCTCTCCCGCCTGACCAACGACATCGACAACATCACCCAGGCGCTCAACCAGACGATGTCCCAGCTCATCACCTCGGTGCTGACGATCGTCGGCGTGCTCGCCATGATGGTGTGGATCGACTGGCGGCTCGCGATCGTCGCCGTGGTCACCGTGCCGGTCTCGGCGGCCATCATGGCGATCGTCGCCAAGCGCGCCCAGCCGCACCACGTGGCGAACTGGACAGCGACCGGCGAGGTCGGCGGCACCGTGGAGGAGGCGTTCACCGGGCACCAGCTCGTCCAGGCCTTCGGCGCGGAGAACGAGTTCGGCACCCGGTTCGTCGAGCAGAACGACCGGCTCGTCGCCGCCGCCGACCGCTCGCAGTTCCTCTCCGGCACGATGATGCCGCTCATGCAGTTCGTCTCGAACATCAGCTACGTGCTCGTGGCCGTGTTCGGGGTTCTGCGAGTGTCCCAGGGCGGGATCACCGTGGGCGAGGTCCAGGCGTTCGTCACCTACTCGCGGCAGTTCGGACAGCCGATCGGGCAGCTCGCCGGGATGGCGGCGCTCGTCCAGTCCGGCGGGGCGTCCGCCGAGCGCGTGTTCGAGCTGCTCGACGCCGACGAGATGGAGCCGGAGTCTTCGGAGCCGCGCGAGGTGGTGGACGTGCGCGGGGACGTGCACTTCGAGGACGTCGCCTTCCGGTACGTCGACGACGTGCCGCTCATCGACGGCCTCGACCTGCGGGCCCGGCCGGGGCAGACGGTGGCGATCGTCGGCCGCACCGGGGCGGGGAAGACGACGCTCGTCAACCTGCTCATGCGGTTCTACGAGGTGCGCGGGGGGCGGATCCTGGTCGACGGAGCGGACACCCGCGAGATGACCCGCGACCACCTGCGCAGCCACATCGGCATGGTCCTGCAGGACACGTGGCTGTTCGAGGGGACCGTTGCGGAGAACATCGCCTACGGCCGCGACGGGGCCACGCGCGAGGAGGTCGAGGAGGCCGGGCGCGCCGCCGGCGTGGAGCGGTTCGTCCACTCCCTGCCGCAGGGGTACGACACGATGATCGAGGAGGACGGCGGGGGCGTGTCCGCGGGGGAGCGGCAGCTCATCACGATCGCGCGGGCGTTCCTCTCCGACCCCGCGATCCTCGTGCTCGACGAGGCGACCAGCTCCGTGGACACCCGCACCGAGGTCCTCGTCCAGGAGGCGATGGGGCGGCTGCGCGAGGGGCGCACCGCGTTCGTCATCGCCCACCGGCTGTCCACCATCCGCGACGCCGACGTCATCCTCGTCATGGAGGCCGGCGCGATCGTCGAGCAGGGGGCGCACGCGGAACTGCTGGCTGCCGAGGGGGCGTACTTCCGGCTCTACCAGTCGCAGTTCGTGGGCGCGATGGTGGGGGATGCGAATGCTGCTGATGGTGAGGGTGCCGGGGCGGAAGATTCGGGGCAGTAGCGGTTTCCGTTGGTGCACCAGATCAGGTGACGTGTCGGCTCGCCCGCACGAGATCAGGTGACGTTGGCGAGCTCTGGGGTTATTGCACCTGATCTCGCACGTTTCACCTGATCTCGTGGTGCACGGGGGCACCCGACCGGGAATAGACCCGCGCCCGGCCGCGCTGACGCTGGTGTGAGCACCGAATCAGCCGCCAAGCGTCCCGATCTGTCCGTCCTCGAGCTCGTGGGCCGCCCGGCCGGCAGCACCCCGCAGCAGGCGATCGAGAACGCCATGCGCGCCGCGGAGGAGGCCGACCGGCTCGGCTACTCCCGCTACTGGTTCGCCGAGCACCACAACACGCAGACGTTCCTGTCCTCCGCGACGATGGTGCTCATGGCGCTCGCCGCCCAGCGCACGCGCCGTATCCGCATCGGCTCGGGCGGCGTCATGCTCCCCAACCACCCGCCGCTGTCGGTGGCCGAGCAGATCGGCACCGTGGCCCAGGTGGCGCCGGGCCGGGTCGACCTCGGCCTCGGCCGCGCGCCGGGCACCGATCAGGTCACGGCCTCCCTGTTGCGCCGCGGCGAGGCGGACCCGCAGTCCTTCGCGCGCGAGATCCTCGCGCTGCGCGGCTACTTCTCCGAGGCCAACACGGCGCCGAGCTCCCGGGTCCAGGCGGTCCCGGCCGGCGGCACCGAGGTCCCGATCTGGGTCCTCGGCTCCTCCCTCAACGGGGCCTCGATCGCCGGCCAGCTCGGCCTGCCGTTCTCGTTCGCCTCGCACTTCGCACCCCAGGCGCTCGCCGAGGCCGTCGGCGTCTACCGGGCGCAGTTCTCCACCGAGGCCCCGACGGCGCAGATCGACGCGCCCCGCCTCATGGTCGGCGTCAACGTGGTCGTCGCGGACACCGAGGCCGAGGCGAAGCGGATCTTCACGACCCACCAGATGATGGCGGCGGGCATCGTCACCGGCGCCCGCGAGCTGCTGCAGCCGCCGGTCGACGACATCACGAGCGTCGTCCCGCAGCGCATCCTCGACGCCACCGCCAACATGCAGGCCGTCTCCGCGATCGGTACGCCCGAGCAGGTCGTCGAGAAGCTCGAGGGCATCGCGGACGCCACCGACGCCGACGAGATCATCACCGTCACCTATGCCTACGACCCCGAGGTCCGGCTGCGGTCGTTCGCCCTCCTCGCCGAGGCGTGGGGGCTCGACGCCGAGGCCGCCGCCTGACCGGAACGCGACGCGATGCACGGAGGTGAGCTCCGGCGTCGGACAATGTGTCGGTGCTCGTACCCGTCCCCGACCTCGCCGACCCCCGCCTGAGCGACTACCGCGACCTCACCGACGTGGCGCTGCGCGTGCGCACGGAGGAGCCCGCGGGGCTGTACATGGCCGAGTCGACGACCGTCATCACGCGTGCGATCGAGGCGGGGCACCGGCCGCGGTCCGTACTCACGGCGCCGCGCTGGCTCGACGACCTGGCACCGGTGCTCGAGACCGCCACGGGAGCGCCGGACGGGGGAGAGGTCCCGGTGTTCGTCGCCGAGGAGCCGCTGCTGCGGGAGATCGTCGGCTTCCGGCTGCACCGCGGGGCGATCGCAGCGATGCACCGGCCGGTCCCGCCGCCGCTGAGCGAGATCCTCGAGCCCGCCGACCGTCCCGCGCCCCGGCGGATCGCGGTGCTCGAGGACATCGTCGACCACACGAACGTCGGGGCGGTGGTGCGCAGCGCGGCGGCCCTCGGCGTCGACGCCGTTCTCGTCACCCCCAGCTGCGCCGACCCGCTCTACCGGCGGGCCGTGCGCGTCTCGATGGGCACGATCTTCCAGGTGCCGTGGACGCGGCTGCCCACCTGGCCGCACGGGCCCGGCGGCGTGGGGGCGCTGCGGGAGGCGGGGTTCACGGTGGCGGCGGCGTCGCTGTCCGAGCGGTCGATCGCCCTCGACGAGCTCGCCGCCGAGCCGCCCGAGCGGCTCGCGATCGTCCTCGGCTCGGAGGGCCACGGCCTCAAGCCGGCGACGATGCGGGCGGTCGACCTCGAGGTCGTCATCCCGATGAGCGGCGGGGTCGACTCTCTCAACGTGGCCGCGAGCTCGGCGGTGCTGTTCTGGGCGACCCGGGTGCGGTGATCCGGCACGGATCGCGCCGGCCACCCGTGAGTCCCCGCCCCTAGACCCCGCCGGGGTACCCCAGCTGCCGCCATGCCTCGTAGGTCGCGACGGCCGCCGAGTTCGACAGGTTCATCGACCGCACCCCCGGCCGCATGGGGATGAGCACGCGCCCCGTCACGCGCGGGTGGGCGAGGATCTCCTCCGGCAGGCCGGTGGTCTCGGTGCCGAACATCAGCGCGTCGTCGGGCCCGAAGGTCACCTCGCCGAGGCCGAGCTCCCCCCGCCCGGTCATCGCCCACAGCGACCCGGCCCCGGACTCCTCGAGGTCCGCGAGGCAGGCGTCGAGGTCGGCGTGGACGCGGGTGTCGGCGAGGTCGTGGTAGTCCAGGCCGGCCCGGCGGAGGTGCGCGTCTGTGAGCTCGAACCCGAGCGGCTCGACGAGATGGAGCCGGGCCCCGACGCCGGCCGTCATGCGGATGGCGTTGCCGGTGTTCGGTGGGATGAGCGGGTGGACGAGGACGACGTGCAGCACCGGTGCATCGTGCCAGGGTCGGCGACTCCACGGTCCGCGTCGTCGGGTGCTGCGACGTCGTGGACCGGCCGTCCGGCGGGTGCTCGGTCACCGACGACGAACGCCCCGGCGGACCTGGTCGGACCGCCGGGGCGTCGGCCGGGCGCGTGGCCCGGAAGAGGTGTCAGCGCTGGAACGTCGGCGTGACGATCGCGCGGGCGATCGTGTGGAACGTCGCCTGGAGCGCGACCGCCGCCGGCGTGGCGTCCTCCTCGACCTCGAGCGTGTCGACGTCGAGCGCGTGCACCGCGAACACGTAGCGGTGCGGCCGGTCGCCCTCGGGCGGGAGCGGGCCGAAGTAGGACTGCTCGCCGCCGTCGTGCCGCACGTGGAACGCGGCGCCGGGCAGCATGAGGTCCGACTCCCCGGAGCCGGTGGGCAGCTCGGTCACGGAGCTGTCGAGGTCGACCACGGTCCAGTGCCACCAGCCCGACGGCGTCGGCGCGTCCGGGTCGTAGCAGCTGACGAGGAAGCTGCGGGTCTCGGCGGGGAAGCCCGACCACGCGAGCTGGGGCGAGACGTTCTCACCCGCACCGGAGAACTGCGGGTCCATCGGCTGCCCGTCGGTGACGTCCGTGGACGTCACCGTGAAGTCCGGCACGGCGGGCAGCTTGTCGTAGGGGTGCTGGGCGAGCGGTCGGTCGAGGTTCATGACGGTCCTTTCCCTCCGGGGCCGCGCGTCGAGGCGCATCTCCAACCTAGGGGGCGCGGGCCGGGGGAGCGGCCAGCGACGCGCACGCGAGACGACGCCCCCTGGTGCGGTGTCGGTGCCCCGCCCTACCATCATGTTCGAACAGATGTTCGGTCGAGGTCGTGGGAGGAGCGCGCGATGGAGGGGCAGGAGGACCGGCTGGCGACGGCGCGCGCCGCGCTGGCCCGCGCCGAGACGGCGACGGGGCTGCGCACGCGCCTGCGGGTGGTCGGCGGTTCCGAGGCCTCCGGTCACGAGTCCGGGGCATCTCCCGACGGCGGTGCTCGCCTCGGCGGGAATGCCCCCGACGGCGGTGCTCATCTCGGCGGGAATGCCCCCGACGGCGGTGCTCACCCGGGCGGGGACGCCTCCTCCTCGGTGGCGGTCCGGGCGGGGGAGGCGCGCCCCGGGAGCCGGCGGACGACGTCGGGGGACGCCGAGCACCTGCCCGTGCCCGCCGCGCTCGCCCCGCTGCTGCCCGCCGGGCTGCCGCGCGGCACGGTGACCCGCGTGACCGGCTCGGCCGCGCTCCTGCTGGCGCTCGCCGGCACCGCCTGCGGCGAGGAGGGCTGGGCGGCACTCACCGCGATGCCCGACGTCGGGTGGCACGCCGCCGCGGCCGCCGGCCTCCCGCTCGACCGGGTCGTCGTCGTGCCCGACCCGGGACCGGGCGCGCCCGCGGTGCTCGGCGCGCTCGTCGACGGCGTCGAGGTGCTCCTCGTCGGCCGCTGCACCGCGATGGCGCCGCGGGACCGGCGCTCGCTGCTGTCCCGGCTCCGGCTGCGCGGTTCGGTCCTGCTGACCGCGCACGACTGGGAGGGCGCGGACGCCGTGCTCTCCGTGCGCGGGCGCTCGTGGCAGGGGCTCGCGCCGGGGCGCGGGCTGCTCACCGCCCAGGAGGTCGAGGTCGCGATCGACGGCCGCCGCGGCGCCGCGGCGGGCGGGTCCGTCCGCGTGCTCCTCGGCGCCGACGGCGTCTCCGCGCTGCCCGGGGACGCGGAGGGTGTGGAGGGCGCGGAGGTCGGTGGCGGGGCGCGGGCGACCGCCGGCCGGACCGAGCTGCGGGCGGTGGGCGCGTGAGTGCCGAGGCCCCCGCGTCGACGCAGGCGGCGCTCGACCTCACGGCCGGCGGCGACGCGTCCGCGAGCACCGTCCCGTCGGACGGTGCCCTCGGCGCGGAGGGGGTCCGCGTCGACTCCGCCGGCCGGACCGGCGCGCCCGCGCCCTCCGGGCCGGACGCCGCCGAGCCTTCCGGCCCGCCCGCCGTGCGCCGGGTCGTCGTGTGGGTACCGGACTGGCCGGTGGCCGCCGCGGTGACGGAGGGGCTCGTCGGTGTCGGCGAGTCCGTCGGCGTGCACGACCAGCGCGCCGTCGTCGTCACGTCCGTGGCCGCCCGGCGCGCCGGGGTGCGCCGCGGCATGCGCCGCCGCAGCGCCCAGCAGGTCTGCCCCGGGATCACCCTGATCGCCGCCGACCCGGTCCGCGACGCCCGCGCGTTCGAGCCCGTCGCGCAGTCCGTCGAGGACGTCGTCGCCTTCGTCGAGGTCCTGCGACCCGGGCTGCTCACCTTCCCCGCCCGCGGGCCCGCGCGGCACGCCGGAGGGGAGGAGGCGCTCGCCGAGCGGCTCGTCACCGCCGTCGCGATGGACACCGGCGCCGAGTCCCAGGTCGGCCTCGCCGACGGCACGCTCGCGGCCACCCTCGCCGCGCGGGCCGGCGTCGTCGTCGCCCCCGGCGAACGCGCCACGCTCGAGTTCCTCGCGGCCCAGGACGTCGGGGTGCTCGCCTACGCCGCGCGGAGCGCGCAGGCCGCCCGGGCGACCGCCGAGCTCGTCGACGTCCTGCGCCGGCTCGGCCTGCGCACCCTCGGGGCGCTCGCCGCCCTCGACGCCGCCGACGTCTCCGCCCGGTTCGGACCCGTCGGCCTCACCGCCCACCGCCTCGCCCGCGGCCTCGACGCCCGACCGCCCGCCGCACGCCGCCCCCTCGAGGACGTCACGGCGTCGAGCGTCCTCGACCCGCCCGCCGAGCGCAGCGACGTCGCCGCCTTCGCCGCCCGCGCCCTCGCCGAGGACCTCGCCGAGCGGATGCGCCGACGCGGGGTGGTCTGCGGGCGCCTCGAGGTCCGCGCCCGCACCGAGGACGGGAACGAGCTCGCCCGCACGTGGGGGCTCGACGGACCGCCGACGGCGGCCGAGCTCACCGACCGCGTGCGCTGGCAGCTCGAGGGCTGGCTGTCCGGCCGCTCGGGGCGGGCACCGTCGGCGCCGCTGACCCAGCTCGTCCTCGTGGCCCAGGAGGTCGCGCCCGCCGGCGCGCTGCAGGACGTGCTGTGGGGGCCGGGCCGGCGGGGGCGGCTCCAGGCCGAGCGCGCCGCGCTGCGCGTCCAGGGGCTGCTCGGTCCCGAGTCCGTGCTCGTCCCCGTCCTCCAGGGCGGCCGCGACCCGCGCTCGACCACCCGCCTGGTCGCCTGGGGCGACGACGCCACGCCGCTGCGCCGCCCGGACGCCCCCTGGCCCGGGGCCACGCCCGACCCGTGGCCCGCGACCGTTCTCGCCGAGCCCCGCCCGGTGCGGGTCCTCGACGCCGACGGCGCCGACGTCCGCCTCGGCGCGCGCGGGCTGCTCGACGCCGACCCGGCGAGCGTCCTGCTGCCCGAGCCGCGGCGCGTGGCCGGCTGGGCGGGGCCGTGGCCGGTGGTCGAGCGCTGGTGGGCGCGTGGGCGACGGCCCGCGGGAGGAGGCGCGACGTCGGGGTCGCCGCGAGGTCGCGCGGCGTCGATACGGCCGGAAGGACGCACGACGTCGACACCACCGGGTGGCGCCGGGGGGAAGTACCTCGCGGCCGAGGATCTGGCCGACCGGGACCGCGTCTACCTGCAGGCCCGCCTCGTCGGCGACCAGCCGCAGGCGGTGCTCCTCGTCGGCACGAGCGACGGCTGGCTGCTCGATGCGGTCTACGACTGACGGACGGTCGTGCGCGAACCGCATGAGCAGGTCGGACGTCTGGGGCGTGATTGTCGAGCACACATTGGCCCGCTGGCGATTATCGTCATACGATATTGCGATGGCGAGCGAGGAGCAGATCCAGAAGTGGGTCGACGAGGCCGAGCGAGGGTGCGACGTCGACGAGCTCAAGCGGCGTGGACGCGGTCGCCCGGGGCGTGGTGCGGTGCCGATGCAGGTGGTTGCCG
Organism: Georgenia sp. G2120; assembly: GCF_055326485.1. Lineage (NCBI taxonomy): Bacteria > Bacillati > Actinomycetota > Actinomycetes > Allobogoriellales > Allobogoriellaceae > Georgenia > Georgenia sp. G2120. The sequence goes on from NZ_JBUZNL010000017.1 coordinate 24,382, forward strand.
TTCGTCTGACGGTCGAGGAGCTGGACGCGCTCGACGCCAAGGCGGGGGAGAACCACATGAGCAGGTCGGACGCCATCCGGTCCGCCCTTGCTGACTTTGCCGGATGAAGGTCCACAGCAGTGCGCTCAAGCACGGTGCGTCTCGCAGACTCCCGCGCGCGTGACGGCGTCGGAGCGATAGCCTCGCAGGTGCCCGTCTTCCGTCGCGTCACAGGAGTGCCATGACCCAGCAGATTCCGACCGCTCGCTCGGGCTCCGTCGTCGGACGACCCGGCGGTGACCGTCTGCCGAATGCCTCCTCGCCCGACGCGGCCGGCCGGCCGACCCTGCCCGGCCCGAACGCCGACCCCAACTCCGCGTGGGCGCCGGCCTCGGCGGCCACGCCCATGCGCATCGAGGACGCGCGGGGAGCGGCGGAGGCTCACCCCTTCTCCGACCTGCCCGGCGCGGCCGTCGCCGGCTGTGCCGTCGCGGCCTGGATGGCGCTGCCGGACGTCCTGCACGGCCGCGGCGCCCGCGCGGTGCTCAAGCTGGGGATCCTCGGGGGAGTGACGGCGTGGGCCGTCGTCCAGGACCGTGCCCGGAAGGCGAAGCTCCCCAAGGGCCTCGTGCAGTTCGGTGCCGACCGGCCCCGCCCGCACGCCCCGGACCCCGAGTCCCGCGGCGCGACGATCGCCCGCCGCGCGGTCTACGGCGGCGCAGCTTTCGCGACGCTCGTCGTCGTCGACTCGATCGGCCACCAGAGCGCGAAGTACCTCGGCGCTCGCGGTATCCCGGCGCCGCACACCCTCCTCGGCCTCGCGGCCGGCGCGGCCACGGCGATCGGGGTCACCTCCAGCCGCTGACCCGGCGGTCTCCGGCCGCCGGCACCCCCGTTGACGCGGCCTCGTCAGCACGCGCCTCCACGAATGGGGGGCAAGCGACCATTTTCCGGCAGGATTCTGGTCGCTTGCCCCCCATTCGTGGCGTGGGGCAGCGTGTGGTGCCCGCTCGCCGCTGTCGGCCCCCGCCGCTATCCTCGAACATGCGTTCGAGATCCGGGCGCCGCCGTGCAGACCCGGGAGGTGGCCGTGGGCGCCCGCTACGCCGAGCTGCACGCGCACTCGGCCTTCTCCTTCCTCGACGGCGCCAACCTGCCCGAGGACCTCGCCGCCGAGGCCGCCCGCCTGGGCCTCGAGGCGCTCGCGCTGACGGACCACGACGGCCTGCCGGGCGTCGTCCGGCTCGCGGAGGCCGCCCGCACCCTCGGCCTGCCCACCGTCATCGGCGCCGAGCTGGGGATCGGCTCCACCGGACGGACCTCCGCCGCGGCCGGCGGCGGCACCCACGGTCTCGGCGGCCCGGCCGACCCGGACGGCGAGCACCTCCTCGTCCTCGCCCGCGGCCGCGAGGGCTATGCCCGGCTCTCCGCCGCGATCTCCCGCGCCCATCTCGCCACCGGCGTCAAGGGCCGCGCGCGCTACGACCTCGCCGAGCTCGCCGACACCGCCGCCGGGCAGTGGATGATCCTCACCGGCTGCCGCAAGGGGGCCGTCCGCCGCGCGCTCGAGCCCGAGCGCGGCCGCTTCGCACCCGCCTCCGCGGCCCGCGAGCTCGCCCGCCTCGCCGAGAGGTTCGGCCGGGACAACGTGGCCGTCGAGATCACGGACACCGGCGACCCGCTCGACCAGGTCCGCTCCGCCGCGCTCGCCCAGCTCGCCGAGGACGCGGGCCTGCCCCTCGTGGCCACCGGCGGCGTGCACTGCGCGCGACCGCAGGACGTGGCGCTCGCCCACGTCATGGCCGCCACCCGTGCCCGGGCCTCGCTCGAGGAGATCGACGGCTGGCTGCCCGCCGCGCCCGCCCACCTGCGCTCCGCGGAGGAGATGCTGAGCATCCACCGGCACCACCCGCACGCGGTGACCGCCGCGGCGGACCTCGCGGCCGAGCTCGCGTTCGACCTGCGGCTCGTCGCCCCGGACCTGCCGCCCCACCCCGTTCCGCCCGGCCATACCGAGGCCACGTGGCTGCGCGAGCTCACCCATCGCGGGGCGGAGCGGCGCTACGGGCCCCGCGGGGCGGAGCGCATCCCCGGCGCGTGGGACATGATCGACCACGAGCTCGAGATCATCGACGAGCTGGGCTTCCCCGGCTACTTCCTCATCGTCCACCAGATCGTCGACTTCTGCGTCGAGAACGGGATCCTGTGCCAGGGCCGCGGCTCGGCCGCCAACTCCGCCGTCTGCTTCGCGCTCGGCATCACCGCCGTCGACGCCGTCACCCACCGCCTCCTCTTCGAGCGCTTCCTCTCGCCGGGGCGCTCCGGCCCGCCGGACATCGACCTCGACATCGAGTCCGGCCGCCGCGAGGAGGTCATCCAGTTCGTGTTCGAGCGCTACGGCCGCGAGCACGCCGCCCAGGTCGCCAACGTCATCGCCTACCGACCCCGCTCCGCCGTCCGCGACGCCGCACGCGCCCTCGGCCACGGCACCGGCCAGCAGGACGCGTGGGCGAAGAGCGTCGAGCGGTGGGGGTCACTCCGGACTCCTGACGCCGGTGACGAGGTCCCGGACGCACCGTCAGGTACCCCCGCGCCCGCTGCCTCTTCCGCCCCCGCCACCCCCGAGGACCCGCGCTGGCCGGGCACCACCTGGTGGGACGTCGAGCAGGTCGGCCGCTCCGGCGTCGCCCCCGTGATCGCCCCTGAGGCCGCACCGCCCTCGGCGCCCGCCCCCGGCGCCGACGACGTCTCCGGCATCCCCGGCGAGGTCGTGGACATCGCCGAGCAGCTCCTGCGCCTGCCCCGTCACCTCGGCATCCACTCCGGCGGGGTGGTCCTGTGTTCCCGCCCCGTCATCGAGGTCTGCCCCGTCCAGTGGGCCACGATGCCCGGCCGCACGGTCCTGCAGTGGGACAAGGACGACTGCGCCGACGCCGGGCTCGTGAAGTTCGACCTCCTCGGCCTCGGCATGCTCACCGCCCTCCGCCTGGCGTTCACCGAGCTCACCGACCGCGGCGTCCGCGGCGTCGACGGCCGCCCGCTCGGCCTGCACAACCTCCCGCAGGACGACGACGCCGTCTACGACCTGCTCTGCGCCGCGGACACCGTCGGCGTCTTCCAGGTCGAGTCCCGCGCCCAGATGGCCACCCTGCCCAGGCTGCGGCCGCGCACCTTCTACGACCTCGTCGTCGAGGTGGCCCTCATCCGCCCCGGCCCCATCCAGGGCAACTCGGTCAACCCCTACATCAACCGCCGGCTCGGCCGGGAACCGGTCACCTACCTCCACGACCTGCTGCGTCCCGCGCTCGAGAAGACCCTCGGCGTCCCGCTCTTCCAGGAGCAGCTCATGCAGATCGCCATGGACGCCGCCTCCTTCACCCCCGCCGAGGCCGACCAGCTCCGCAAGGCCATGGGCGCCAAGCGCTCCGAGGAGCGGATGGAGGCCCTGCACGCCCGGCTCATCGAGGGCATGGCCGGCAACGGGATCGACCGGGGCGTCGGCGAGCAGATCTTCGACAAGCTCAAGGCCTTCGCCGACTTCGGCTTCCCCGAGTCCCACTCCTTCTCGTTCGCCTACCTCGTCTACGCGTCCGCCTGGCTCAAGGTCCATCACCCGGAGGCGTTCTACGCCGCGATCCTCGGCGCCCAGCCCATGGGGTTCTACAGCCCGCAGACCCTCGTCGCCGACGCCCGCCGCCACGGTGTGCGCGTCCAGCGGGCGAGCATCAACGGCTCGTCCGTGCACGCGAGCGTCGTCGTCGCGCCCGAGGGGCACACCCCCACGCCCGACGACGACACCCCCGGCGGCGTCGCCCCCGTCGAGTCCGTGGCTCGGCTCGTGCGACCCGACCCCGGGCGGGCGATCCGCCTCGGCCTGGCCGCCGTGCGGGGCGTGGGGGAGGAGGCCGCGGAGCGGATCGTCGCCGAGCGCGACCACGGCGGGCCGTACGCGAGCATCGCCGACCTCGCCGGACGCGTCGACCTCACCACCGCCCAGCTCGAGGCCCTCGCCACCGCCGGCGCGCTCGACCTCGGCGGCGACCGTCGCCAGGCCCTGTGGACGGCCGGGGCGCTCGCGGGCGCGCACGGGACCACGCGCCGTTCGTCGTCGGGCGAGAGGTGGATCCAGCCGCCCCTGCCGGGGACGACCCCCGGGGTGAGCGCCCCCGAGCTGCCCGGCATGACGGAGGTGGAGACCGCCGTCGCCGACGTGTGGGCGACCGGCGTCTCCCCGGGCACGTACCCCACCCAGTACCGCCGCGCGGACCTCGACGATGCGGGCGTGCTCCGCCTCGCCGACCTGCCCCGGGCCGAGTCCGGGCGCCGGGTGCGCGCCGCCGGCGTCGTCACCCACCGGCAGCGACCGCACACCGCGCGCGGCGTCACGTTCCTCTCGCTCGAGGACGAGACCGGGCTCGCCAACGTCGTGTGCTCCGCCGGCGTGTGGGCGCGGTACCGGCAGGCCGCGCGCACCTCCGCGGCCCTCGTCATCCGCGGCATCGTCGAGCGCGCGGACGGCGTGACGAACCTCGTCGCCGACCAGATCACCCCGCTCAGCCTCAGCGTCTCCACCACGTCGCGCGACTTCCGGTGAGGTGGACGGCGGTGGTCGACGGCCCCGGCGCGAGAGTGGTCGACCACGCCGAGCCGGTCGTCGGCCGTCCTATGGTGACCGGGTGAGCAGCGCCTTCCTCGGCCACCGCAGCGGTGAGCCGGCCTTCCGACGTGCGCTGCTCGCCCTGTTCGCCATCGGCATCGCCACCTTCGCGATGATCTACTCGGTCCAGCCGCTGCTGGCCGTGGCGGCGCAGGACCTCGACGTCTCGGCCACGTCGGCGACGATGCTCATGACCGTCACGACCTTCGCCCTCGCGATCGCCGTGCTCCCGCTCGCCCGCCTCTCGGAGCACCTCGGGCGCAAGCCGATCATCATCGGCGGGCTCGTCGTCTCCGTGGTCACCGGGGTGGCGAGCGCGATCGCCCCGAGCTTCGCGCTCATGCTCGTCCTCCGCGCGATCCAGGGCGCGGCGCTCGCGGGCGTCCCTGCTGCCGCGCTCGCATGGGTCGCCGAGGAGATCCACCCGAACGCCATCACGCGTGTCGGAGGCCTCTACATCGCCGGCAACACGCTCGGCGGCATGGGTGGCCGCGTGCTCGCCGGGTTCGCCTCGGAGCTCGTCGACTGGCGCGGCGCGATCGTCGTCGTGTGCGTCCTCGGCGCCGTGTTCTCGATCGTCGCCCACCTCCTCCTGCCGCCCGCCCGGAACGCCCCCGCGCGCGGCGGCCGACGGGCGAACCCCGCCCGGCCGGACACCACCGAGGCCCGGCGCAGCCGACTCGTCCTCTACGGCCTCGCGTTCCTCGGCATGGCGACCTTCGTCGGCGTCTACAACGTCATCAGCTTCCGCACCTCGCTGCCGCCCTACTCCCTGGGCGCGGGGCTCGGCTCGATGTTCTACCTGTCCTACATCGCCGGGACGTTCACGTCCGCCTACGCCGGGCGTCTGGCCGCGCGCACGGGAATCAGGGCCGGGATCCTGCTCGGGCTGGCGGTGTGCGTCGGCGGCGTGCTCCTCACGCTCGCGACGCCGATGGTCCTCATCTGGGCGGGCCTGTTCCTCCTCGCCGGCGGATTCTTCGTCCTCCACGCGCTCGCCTCGGCCAACGCCGCCCGCCTGAGCCCCAGGCCTTCCGACGGGTCCGGCCGGTACACGCTCTTCTACTACCTGGGCTCCTCGGTCGGCGGCGTGGTCCTCGGTCTCGCCTGGGACGTGGGCCAGTGGGGCGCGACGGTGGTCGGCGCCGTCGTCCTGCTCGGGCTCGCCGGCGTGCTCGCCCTCCTGCTGCCGCGCCGCCCCGCGGCGGGTGCGTCGTCCGCCGCGCACCCTCCCGTCCCCTGACCGGCCGCTGCGCGAACCATCAGCGGGGCACAGGTCGTCAGCCGGAGCGCCGTCCGCCGCGCACCCTCCCGCCTCCTCGTGAGACGCTTGGAGCCGCGCACAGAAAGGGAGTCCATGGCCCGCATCCCGCTCGCCAAGCTGCTCAACGTGGCCGTCGTCGCCGGCCCCGCCATCTGGAAGATCGTCTCCCGGTACGGGCCCGTCCTCATCGACCTGCGCAACAAGAACCCCGCGGCGTTCGACAAGGTCGCCGGCTCTGTCAAGGGCCTCGCGGGCTCGGTCCGGCCGGGCGCGGGCAACCTCGCGACCCAGGCCGAGGTGGTGCGCAAGCAGATCAACTACCTCGTCGCTTCCGCCGACGACGACGCCGAGCTCGCCCGCGTGGCCGGCTGGCGCAGGCGGCTGGAGAAGATCGAGGCTGCCGTGCCGCTGCTCGAGGCGATGAGCCCCAAGGTCAGGAAGGCGCAGACCAAGACCCTGCGCGCCCAGCTCGACACCCTCGCGGCGGAGGTCCTCGACGCCTTCATCGGCGAGCAGGCCGAGGACGCCGGGCTCACGCAGATCGATCCGCAGCCGCCCGCCGCGCAGGGTTGACGCGCACCCGCGGTCGCCCGGGGGATCGGCACCCATCCCGATCGGGCGCCCGTGGTCGATGGGGACTTCTCCCCGGACACCAGAATGTCGCACGTACTGTCGGTGCCGCGTGATTAGATCGTGTCATGACGAACCCGCCGAACTCCGGCTCGCCCGAGTACCCCGGAACTCCGCAGCCTGACGAGAACCAGCCCGCCGAGGCGGAGGACGACGTCGAGGCGACCATGCTCGCGCGTCGCCCCATGCCGACCTACGGCCAGCAGCAGCCGCCCGCTCAGCAGGGTGGCTACGGGCAGCAGCCCCCCGCCCAGCAGGGTGGCTACGGGCAGCAGCCGCCGGCCCAGCAGGGCGGTTACGGCCAGCAGCCGCCGGCCCAGCAGGGCGGTTACGGCCAGCAGCCGCCGGCCCAGCAGGGCGGTTACGGCCAGCAGCCTCCGGCCCAGCAGGGCGGCTACGGCCAGCAGCCTCCGGCCCAGCAGGGCGGCTACGGGCAGCAGGCTCAGCAGCCGATGTCCGGACAGTCGCCCGACCAGGCGCCCGCGGGCTACGGCCAGTCGACCTCGCCCGCCTACGGGCAGGGCAGCTACGGCTCCCCGGCCGGCGGTTCGCCGAGCTCCTACGGTTCGCCCGCGCAGCACGAGTCGGCAGCCTCGGCCGGACAGGCCGCCGGCTACGGCGGCAACGCCTACGGCGCACAGGGCGGTCAGGGCTCCTACGGAGAGGCCGGCGCCTACGGCGTGGCGACCTCCACCTCGGCCAAGGCCGGCGGGCCCATCGGGCCGTTCAGGCTCTTCCCGCCGGCGATCTCCGGCTGGGTGATGCTCGGCGTCGCGGTGCTCTCCATCCTCGCGCTCGTTCTGCCCTGGGCATCCGTGGAGTACTCGTTCTTCGGCGAGACGACGAACGACAGCGGGAACGGGTTCGGCGAGTACACCGGCTATGCGGTCATCATCCTCCTGGCCGCGCTCGCCGCCGGCGCCGGTGGTGTCCTCGTCGCCATCCGGCAGAAGGTGGCCATCGGCACGCTCGCGGCGGCAGGTGGCGGTGTGCTCATCTTCCTGCTCGGTCTGATCGGCTTCATCGACGTCGCGGGTGACGTCGGCACCGCCAACGACGCGATCGGAGACTCCGGCGCGGGCGGCGCGAGCCTCGGATTCGGTGCGATCCTCATGCTGATCCTCGCGATCGCTGCGCTCGGTGTCGGCGCCTGGATCGCCCTCACGTCGCTCGGCACCATCAAGGGTGGCGAGACCCCGTCCGGTCAGCCGGCCGGCGCGGGCGGCGGCTACGGCCAGCAGGGCGGATACGGCGGCGGCCAGGCCGGCGGCTACGGCCAGCCCGGCGGTCAGCAGGGTGGCTACGGCGGTGGCCAGGCCGGCGGCTACGGCCAGCCCGGCGGCTACGGCCAGCAGGGCGGCTACCAGCCCGGCGGCTACGGCCAGGGCTGATCCACCACCCCTGACGCCAGCCCCGACCCAGCACCTCGGGGGCACGCTCCCACCCGGACGGGCGGTCCGGCGCACTCGCGCCGGACCGCCCGTCCGTCGTCGTAGCGGACCACCCGCCCTCCGTCGTCGTGGCAGACCACCGGCCGTCCGTCGTCGTCGGGTATTCCGGACGGCGTGTCCGGCGAATGCCCTTGCCCCGGTTCTATGACACTGGTTTACTCCGAGTGCACCACGCGCTGACCATCACCATGAGATCCGCGCGCCCGGCTCACGACACCGAGGCAGGTGGACGCACAGATGCGTTCCAGTTCCGAGTCCATGTCCGAACGAGACCAGCCGGGCGGCCCACCCGGCACCCCACGCCGACGACGACGTTGGACCGCCCGGATGGCGGCCGCACTGGCGGGGGCGACCCTGCTCGGCGGCGCCGCCGTCGGCCCGGCAGCGGCACGGGCCACCGGCGGCGAGGTCGGCGGCTCCGGGGACGACTACTTCCTGTCGAACTCGATCCAGACCGTCGGCGAGATCGAGTTCACCTACGGCCGGACCGGCGACCGCCTCTACGTGGGCGACTGGGACGGGGACGGAGCCGACTCCCTCGCCGTCCGCCGGGGACGCGTCTACCACCAGCGCAACTCGCTCAGCGGCGGCGCCGGCACCCAGGTGGCGTTCGGCAGGGACAGCGACACCACGTACGTGGGCGACTGGGACGGGGACGGCCGGGACTCGTTCGCGGTGCGCCGCGGCAACGTGTTCTACATCCGCAACGCGGCCGGCTCCGGCGGCCACGACGCCGAGCTCGCCTACGGTCGCGCCTCGGACCAGGTGCTCATCGGCGACTGGGACCGCAACGGCCGCGACGACGTCGCGACCCGCCGCGGCAACCACTACTACTTCCGCACCTCGCCCGGCAGCGGCCCCGCCGACCGCGAGGCCACCTACGGGCGGGCGAACGACGAGGTGCTCGTCGGCGACTGGAACGGCGACAACTTCGACACGCTCGGCGTGCGCCGCGGGAACGCGTACTACCTGCGCAACGCCATCACCAGCGGCATCGCCGACGTCGAGGTCAACTACGGCCGGGACGACGACGTGGTGCTCGTGGGCGACTGGGACGGCAACGGCACCGACACGCTCGGCGTGCGACGCCCCCCGGCCCCGCCGCCTCCGCCGCCCCCGCCCGCCCAGTACCCGATCGCGTCCTACGGGACGCTGCGCACGGGTCAGCCGGCCCACCATGTCGTCCATGCCGACGCGGTCCGCGAGCGCACCCTGCGCCTGCCCGGGTTCGACCTCTGGCTCACCCCGCGCACCGAGTTCGACTGGCCCTGGGCGATCCCCAACAGCGCGAACACGCGCGGCATCGTCGCCGAGGCCTTCTGGTTCGCCCGCGGTGACTACGCCCGGATGATCGCCAAGGTCGACCGCTGGGAGGGCTACGACCCCGCGCTGCCCCTGAGCCGGATGAACTACACCCGCCAGCTGCGGGGGACCGACGTGGCCGGCCAGAACGCGTGGGTCTACGTCGCCACCCCCTGGCGCGTGGCCTACGCGCACGACATCGGGTGGATCGTCCGCAACGGCGACTACGTCAACCGGTACTGAGAGGAGAACGACATGCGATCGATCATCAAGCCCCTGCTCGCGGGCGGTGCCGTCCTCGGCGTCGGTCTGCCCCTGACGTTCACCCTCGCCGCCGACGTGGACGTCGCGCGCACCACGCCCGTCGACGCCGCGGGCGACCCCGTCCCGCTCTCGCTCGCCGAGGAGGTGCCCGACGACGCCGGCTCGCTCCTGCCCGACGGCGTGGCCACCACCACGGGCACCCTGCCCGGGACCGACACGAGCGGGTCGTCCACCGACTCGAGCACCGACGGGCCGGACCCCGGGCCCGACGACGCCGCGCCCCAGCTGGTGGGCGACCACCTGCTGCGCGAGGTCGGCCAGGTCGCGGGCCTGGCCGACGACGCCGGTGAGCCGCTGGTCGAGCTCGTCGTCACGTCGATCGAGACGGCGCAGACCTGCCCGAGCCGGGTCGACGAGCAGTTCGACCCGGTCAACGGGCACTTCCTCGTCGTCGAGATCACCGCCGCCATGGCGGAGGCCGCCGGCGCCGACGCCGAGAACCCCGAGGACGTGTTCCTGCCGCTCGCGGCGGACTTCTTCACGGTGCTCGGGCCCGACGGCGCCGAGCAGCCCGGCACGCTCACCGACGCGTCGTGGTCCTGCTACACGATCGACGAGCTCGTGGCTCCGTCGCTCCTGCCCGGGGAGACGGACTCCGGCTATGTCGTCCTCGACGTAGCCTCCGAGACCGGCACGCTCGTCTACGACCCGTCCGGCACCGGCAGCGGCTGGGCCTGGGAGTACTGACGAGACGGATCCGTGGCCGGCCGTGTGCCGGCCACGGATCCGTTCGCTATAGCCAGCCGTGCTCGCGGGCGACCTGCGCGGCCTGGGCGCGCGTCGACGTCGACGTCTTCCCGATCGCGCTCGAGAGGTAGTTGCGCACCGTCCCGGGGGAGAGGTGGACGGACGCGGCGATCTCGGCGACCGGGGAGCCGTCGAGCGCGGCCCGCAGGACGTCCCGCTCCCGCTCGGTCAGCGGGTTCGCCCCGGCGGCGAGCGACTCCGACGCGAGCGAGGGGTCGACCACTCGAAGCCCGGCGTGCACGCGGCGCACGGCCTCGGCGAGCTCGCCCGCCGGCGTGTCCTTGACGACGAAGCCGCTGGCCCCGGCCTCGAGCGCCCGGCGCAGGTAGCCGGGCCGGCCGAACGTCGTCACCACGAGCGACCGGGTGCCCGGCAGGCCGGCGGCGAGCTCCCTGGCGGTCTCGATCCCGTCGAGGCCCGGCATCTCGATGTCGAGCAGGCACACGTCGACGTCGGCGGCACGGGCGGCGTCGACCACCTCGTCACCGCGGCCGACCTGGGCGACCACCTCGATGTCGGTCTCGAGGTCGAGCAGGGCGGCGAGAGCGCCGCGGACGAGCGCCTGGTCGTCGGCGAGCAGCACCCGGATCACAGGTGGACCTCCAGTCTCGTGCCGGCCCCGTCCGGACCGGCGCCTACCTCGACGGTGCCGCCGGCCTGGCGGACGCGCTCGCGCAGGCCCCGCAGGCCGTTGCCCTCGCGCCCGGAGACGCCTCTTCCGTCGTCGTCGACCGTCAGTCCGGAGTCGCTCCAGCGCACCGTGCACGTGGCCGCCCCCGAGTGCCGCACGACGTTGGTGACGGCCTCCCGCAGCGCCCACGCCATGGTGATGCGGTGCCTCGGGTCGACGACGTCCGGGTCGTCGGGGAGGTCGGCGGCGATGCCGGCACCGGACAGGGCGACCGCGGCCGCGTCGAGCTCGTCGGTGAGCCGCGCGACGCGCAGGCCCGCGACCGTCGCCCGGATCTCGGCCAGCGCCTGCCGGGAGAGGGACCGCACCTGGGCGATCTCCTCCTTCGCGCGCACCGGGTCCCGGTCGACGAGCCGCTCGGCGAGCTCGGACTTCACGGTGATGACGGTGAGCGAGTGGCCGAGGACGTCGTGGACGTCGCGCGCCACGCGGTCGCGCTCCTCGGTCAGCGCCAGCTCGGCCTCGAGCTCGTGCTGGCGTGCGGAGCGCTCGTCGAGCGCCACGGGGATCGAGCACGCGACCGCGACGAGCAGGATGATCGGGCCGTAGAGCCACCACGGGGCGTCGTCGGCCGCGCCGAAGAACCACGGCACGACCATCGCGGCGCTGATGGTCACGGCGGTCAGGGTCCACGCGACCAGTGGCGGCAGCGTGAAGGTGACGAGGGCGACGACGTAGGTCGCCATCGCGATCGCGTCCACGCCGAGCGGGATCGCCACGAGGGCACCGATCCCGACGAGGATCGCGAGGTGGACGAGGCCGTGCCGCACGCGCTCCGGGCCGGCCCGCTCGGGCAGGTTCCGGAACGCGTGGACGTAGACCAGCGCGAACGCGACGATGAGCACCAGGCCGGCCACCTGTACCCAGGGTGCGTGGCCCTCCACGAGAAGGGCCCCGATCGGGAAGGCGAGGAAGACGAGCCAGATGGCGGCCATGAGCCAGCCGATCCGGTCCCACGGGTCACCGGAGGCGGCGACGGCCCGCGAGGGACCGGCGCCGGCGTCGGTCGGCCCTCCGGCGACCGTCGACGCACCGGCGTCGGGTGCGGCTCGTGTGCCGGCGTCGCTGTGCGGCCGGGCGGAGGGATCCGGCGTCACCGCGCCGTCGGCCTCGGGCGTGCGGCCGCGGCCCGGGGCGGTCGCCGTCCCGGACCGCGCGAACGGGTCGTCGGTCACTGCCGCGACCGTCCGCGGCGCACGCTCCACACCGCCAGGGCGGCGAACACGATCGTCCACACGAGGAGGTTAACCACCGGGACCCAGAGCGGCTCCGCGGGGCCAGGGTCGCCGATCCCGGTCTGCAGGGGAACCCCGTCGGTGACCGGGCGGCGGGCCAGGGCGACGTAGCCGTACATCGGGGTGAACTTCGCGATCTGCAGCATGATCCCGGACAGCGGGAAGAAGACGTTGCCGAGGAACGCGACGACGACGAGCATGCCCGACGCGGCGCCCACCGATCCCTCGCTGCGGAAGATCTGGCCGACGGCGAGTCCGAAGAACGCGAACGTCACGGCCCCGACGACGATGACCACGGCGGACAGCGCCCATGCCGTGGGGTCGCCCGACGCGCCGGTCAGCGCACCGAGGAGGTAGATGAGGGCGACGGGGACGAGCGCCACCACCAGTGCGACCGAGGCCTTGACCGCGACGAACCCTGCGTCGGTCATCGGTGTGAGCCCGAGCTGGCGGCCCCAGCCCTGCATGCGCTCGACCGCCGCCATGCCGCCGAGCGAGGTCGTGGCGGTGACGGCGCCGTAGGCGGCCATCGCGATCATCACGGTCATCGCCACGTTGCCGTGGGCGAGCTCGACCTCCCCGTAGGACTGGACCGCCCCGAAGATGACGTAGAGCAGGGCGGGCAGGATGCCGACGAAGAAGAGCGTCGTCACGTCGCGGCTCAGCCGCGTCATCTCGATCCGGAAGTATGTCGCGTTCATCGGGTCGCTCCGATCGAGGTGGTGGCGGTCCCTGGGGCGGGGTCGGTGGAGGCGCCGGTGTGCGCCGTCGTCGTGCTCGTCGTTCCGGTGGGAGAGAACAGGTCGTCGATCTCGTCGGCCGCAGCGACGTCGTCGCCGGTGATCGCGACGAACGCGCTCTCGAGCGAGCCCGCCGTGATCTCGAGCTCCGATCCGCCGAGCTCGGTGAGCAGGAGGCGCGCGACCGCGTCGGAGTCGGCCGCGGCGACGCTCAGCCGGCTGCCGGACGTCGTCACGGTGCGCACGCCGGGCCGCTTCCGCAGGTCCCCGGCCACGGCCTCGAGGCGGGCCGGGTCGACGGCGGCGCTCACCGTCCGGCCGGTCGCCCGTGCCCGGATCTCCTCGGTCGAGCCGTCCGCCACCACCCGACCGCGCGCGACCATGACGATGCGGTCGGCGAACGCGTCGGCCTCCTCGAGGTAGTGGGTGGCGAACACGATCGTGCGGCCGGCGTCGGCGTCGGCGTGCATGGTGGCCCAGAACTCGCGTCGCGCGGAGACGTCCATGCCCGCGGTCGGCTCGTCGAGGACGATGAGGTCGGGGTCGGGCAGGAGTGCGAGCGCGAACCGGACCCGCTGCTGCTCGCCGCCCGAGCACTTCGAGATCCGTCGCCCCGCGATGCCCTCGATGCCGGCGCGCGCCATGACGTCGTCGACCGGCTCGTGGGTGGGGAACGTCGAGGCGATGAGCGTGACCGTCTCGCGGACCGTGAGGTCGCGCAGCAGGCCGCCGGACTGGAGGACCGCCGAGACCCGGCCGGCGGCGACGGCCTCGCGCGGGGAGCGCCCGAACACCGTGGCGGAGCCGGCGCTCGCCTCGGTCAGGCCGAGCACGATGTCGAGGGTCGTCGTCTTGCCGGCGCCGTTGGGGCCGAGGAAGGCGACGACCTCTCCGGGGCTGATCGTCAGGTCGAGCCCGTCGACGGCGCGGACGGTCGAGGCTCCCGATCCGAAGGTCTTGCGCAGCCCGACGAGCTCGACGGCCGGTGGTACGGCGGTCCCAGGTGTGGTCATGGCCCGAGCATCGCCGGACCGCGCGTGCTCCCACCATGGGGTCGTGTCACGAGGTCCGTGTGACACCTGTCAGTCGGGGCGGTCGGGGGACGCGGTGCCGGGAGCTGCGGCGTCGTCCCGACGGGGCTGGGATCACCGGTCCTTCGGCCCGCGGGCGCGGAGCTCGATCCAGAGGCGGTCGTCGTCGCGGACGAGGACACCGTGGCGCCGGTCGAGGCCCGTGCCCGGCGCGGAAACGGACCACCGGCGAGACGCCCGGCCTCGGGTCGGGTACCCCGGGCGCGGGATCGACGAGGTGCATGCGCGCCCGACCGCGCCCCGCGGACCTCACCCGGACGCGGACGGGTGGGCCGAGCGGCGTGGTCGGCGCGCCGAGCAGCCGCCGTTGCCACCTCCGGGTCATGACGATGGTCAGTGCACCGCTCCCGGCGGCGGCCAGCGCCAGAGCGACGCTGCCGAGCACGAGACCGACCCGGATCGAGGTGGGGGAGTCGGGCGACATGCTCCCGTCGGGTGCCACCCAGACCTGGACGGGGTCGCCCACGGCGAGCGGGTCGTCGCACCGGGAGTAGGAGTCGCGACCGGGAACGCCGTCGACCGTCCAGCTCACGGTCACGTCGAGGCGGTCGGTCGACCGCCCCCGGCAGCTGCCGTCGGTCGTCACCTGCTCCACCCGCGCGGTGACCTCCTGGCTCCGGCCGAGCAGGTGGTCGAGGCTGCCGGTGGCCGCCGCGTAGACGCCGATCGGGACGAGGGCGAGCAGCACCGTGAGGACGGCGACGACGATTCAGTTCCGGCGCGCGCGCCGACCGTCGGCGTCCCGCAGCGCCTCGATCTCCTCGGGCAGCACGGCTCAGAGCGCCCGGAGCGCGCGGGCGCGCACCGGTGGCGTCGTCGCGGGGGTGGGCATGCCCCGATCCTACGGTCGGGCGAGCGCCGGTCAGGCGGCGGGCCGGTCGAGCAGGTCGGCGAGGATCGCGCGGAACCGCTCCGGGTCCTCCAGGTGGGGGCTGTGGCCGATCCCGGGCAGCACGATCTCCTCGTAGCTGCCGCCGTTCGACGCGAACGCGTCGAGCACGGCCCGGGTCTGGCCGACCATCGGCTGGGCGGGGTAGACCTCCGGGCCGGGCCAGCCGGGGACCGCGCCGAGGCTGCCGAGGTGCCCGAACTCCAGCAGGGACGTGTCGGAGACGATGACGTCGGCGTCCCCGCGGACCCAGGCCACCGGCCCCACGCCCCGCACGTCGGCGAACGTCGAGAGGTCGTAGTACCTCGGCGAGAGGGCGTTGTTCATGCCCGCGGTGCCGGGCGCGACGCCGGGCCAGTTCTCCGACGTCGTCGTGTCGCCGGGGTAGTGGTCCTCGCCGATCCGCGTGGACAGCACGGAGTCCAGGAGGAGGTCCTCGTCCTCGACCTGTGCGCCTGCGGCCACGTAGGTCTGGCGGAACACGCTGAGCGGGGAGACGGGGGTGTCGGTCGACCGGTCGCCGGCGGCGATCGCGGCGGCGAAGTCCGGGTTCGCGGTGCCGCCGCCGGACCCCGCGAAGTCGGGCCAGTGCGGCGTGCCCGCGACGTCCTTCGTGCCCCCGAAGCCGTAGGGCGAGGCGGGGGCCTCGAGCAGCATGCGACCCACGCGTCCCGGGTGGTCGACGGCGAGCTGCATGACCACGCCGGCGCCGGCGGAGTGGGCGACGACGTCGACCTGGCCGATCCCGAGCGCGTCGAGCAGCGCCACGAGGTCGTCGGAGAAGTCGCGCATCCCGCGCGTGGCGTCGATCGGTGCCGGTTCGGTGTCCCCGTAGCCGCGCAGGTCCGGGGCGATGCCGCGGCGCCCGCCCGGCAGGGCGCCGAGCAGGTGGTGGAAGAACGCCGACGACGAACAGTTGCCGTGGACCATCAGCACGGGCAGGTGCTCCGACGCCCCCTCGGGGTCGGTGTCGCGGACGTGGACGCGGATCCGCGCCGTACCGACGTCGTGCTCGTGGATCGTCATCGCAGGGCTCCCTCGAGGGCGGGGCGGAGGATCTCGGCGAGGTCCGTCGCACCCCGGTCGGACATGACGACCGTGTAGTGGTTGGTGTCCAGGCTCCACACCACGTGGACGCCCGGCAGCTCCGCGGACCAGCGGTGGACCTCGTCCGCGGTGTAGAGCGGCTCGGCGTCGAGCAGCCCGCGCGGGGCGTGGACGAAGGTCGTCGGGCGCGCGGCGGGGTCGAGCGCGTCGAGGGCCTCGCGCACCGAGGTCCCGCCCACGAGCTCGACCTGGTCCGCGTGCAGCGCCTCGACCGCGGTCGCCGGCCGCAGACGCCCGTCCGGCGTCGGCTCGAGGTCGTGGTCGGTGTAGGCGTCGAACCGCTCGTCCTCGACCCCGGCAAAGGCCGGGTGGTCCCGCCAGAAGTCGCGGTACCCGGCGCGGTCGGCGAACGTGGCGCGCAGCCGGTCGGCCGCCGGCCCGAGCGTGGCGTCCATCGCGTCCTGGGGATCGATCCCCTCCGGCGCCCGCAGCGGGAGACCGCCGTCGACGAGGACGAGCTCCGCCACGAGGTCGGGGTGCCGGTGGGCGAGGACGAGCGAGACGAAGGCGCCCATCGAGTGGCCCACGACGAGGTGCGGCCCGTCGTCGAGCCCCCGCAGCACGGCGGCGAGATCGTCGGTGTGCGCGGCCATCCCGTAGGGGCCACCGAGGCCCGAGGAGCGTCCCCGTCCGCGCAGGTCGGGGGCGACCACCCGTACGTCCGGCAGGGCGTCGGCGAGCCACGCCCAGGCGGCGTGCGAGGACGTGACGCCGTGGACGGCGACGACGGTGGGGGCTTTCGACGGCGCCTCCCACGTGTGGACCGCGAGCGCGCCGCCGGTGACGGCGACGTCGCTGCGGACGGGGCTGCGGCTCACTTCGCGTGCCACCCGCCGTCGAGCACGAACGAGGCGCCGGTGGCCATCGAGCCGTCCGCGCCGACGATCCACGACACGAGCGAGGCGACCTCCTCGGGCTCGACGAGCCGCTTGACCGCCGCCTCCTTGAGCAGGACCTTTTCGAGCACCTCGTCCTCGCCGATGCCGTGCGTGGCGGCCTGGTCGGCGATCTGCTTCTCCACCAGCGCGGTGCGCACGTAGCCCGGGTTCACGCACACCGACGTCACGCCGTGCTCGGCGCCCTCGAGCGCGGTCACCTTGCTCAGGCCCTCGAGCCCGTGCTTGGCGGTGACGTAGGCGCTCTTGAACGGGGAGGCGACGAGCCCGTGGACGGAGGAGAGGTTGACGATCCGGCCCCAGCCGGCGGCGTACATGTGCGGCAGCGCGGCGCGGACGAGGAGGAAGGGCGCCTCGAGCATGATCCGCTGGATGCGGCGGAACGCCTCGGGGTCGAACTCGTGGATGGGCCGGACCACCTGGATGCCCGCGTTGTTGACGAGGATGTCCGCCTCGAGCGAGAGGTCGTCGAGGGCGCGCGTGTCGTCGAGGTCGACGACCCAGCTCTCGCCCCCGATCTCGCCGGCGACCCGCTCGGCGGCGGCCTCGTCCCGGTCGGCGACGACGACGGTCGCGCCGTCGGAGGCGAGGCGGCGGGCGACCGCGGCACCGATGCCGGAGCCACCGCCGGTGACCACTGCGCGCTTGCCGTTGATGCTGCTCACGGGGTGTCTCCTTGCGTGTCGGGGGTGGTGCCGGGCCCGGCGGGAGGCCGGAGCCCGCGCTCGACCATGGCCATGGTCGAGTCGAAGATCTTCTCGGGCAGCCCGTGCTCGACGGACCGCTCCTCGTCGTCGGAGGTGGTCTCGCGCTCCCACATCACCCAGCGCATGCCGACGAGCTCGCCGACCCCCATGAGGGCCCAGGCCACGGCCTCCGGGTCGAGGTCCTCGGCGACCTCGCCGGCCTCCTGGGCGGCGCGCAGCCCGGTCGTGTAGCCGCGGGCGATGGTCTCGTAGTGCATGTGGAGGACGTCCGAGGCGACGAACTCGGCCTGCCGCATGATCCGGTAGAGGGCCGGGTTCTCCGCGGTGAACCGGAAGAACGCGGCGAACCCGGCGCGCTCGGCGGCGATGCGGTCGGTGTGCTCGGAGGACGCGGTGAACATCGCGCGGCGCACGCGCGAGTTGAGGTCGCGCACCACCTCCTCGAACACCGCGAGCTTGGTGTCGAAGTAGAGGTAGAACGTCCCCTGGCCCACGCCCGCGCGGTCGGTGATGCGTGCGACGGAGGCGTCGTGGAAACCGTGCTCGGCGAACACGTCCGTCGCCGCGGCGAGGATCGCGGCCCGGGTGCGCGTGCCGCGGGCGGTGGTCGGGCGGGTGCTCATGCGTCGCTCCTCGTCTCTCGGGGGCCGACCGGGTCGCCGGACGGCAGGGGAAGTCGTGCGCGGTCGACCTTGAGCAGCGTGATGCGGGGCAGCTCGTCGACGAACGTCACGTACCTCGGGCACTTGTACGCCGCGAGGCTCTCCCGGGCGTGCGCGACCACGGACCGTGCGTCGAGGTCCGCGCCGGGACGGGCGACGACGACAGCGTGCCCGACCTCGCCCCAGTCGGTGTCCGGGACCCCGACGACGGCGACGTCCGCGATCCCCGGGTGCGCGCGCAGGACGGACTCGACCTGGGCGGGGGAGACGTTCTCCCCGCCCGTGATGTACATGGCCGAGCGGCGGTCGACGATCCGCACGTACCCGGCGTCGTCGCGCTCGGCGAGGTCGCCGGTGCGCAGCCAGCCGTCGTGGAACGCCGCCCGGGTCGCCTCGGGGTCGTCCGCGTAGCCGGCGAACACGGCGGGGCCGCGCACGAGCAGCTCCCCGGTCCCGGCGCCGTGGTGGACCTCGCCGCCGGTGAGCAGCGCGACCTCGACGTGGGCGTAGGGGCGCCCGACGGACCCGACGTGGTCGCCCGCCTCCTCGGCGGGCAGCACGAGCACGTTCGGCGCGGCCTCGGTCAGCCCGTAGCCCTGGAACACGCGCACGCCCCTCGACTGCCAGACGGCGAGCAGGTCGTGCGGCATCGGGGCGCCGCCGACGATCGCATGGGTGAGCCCGTGGAGGTCGGCCGAGGCGAAGTCGGGGTGCTCGGCGAGCATCCGGTAGTGCGCCGGGACGCCCATCATCGTCGTCACGCGGCGGCGACTGAGCAGGTCGATGACGGCGCCGGGGTCGAAGTCGGGCTCGAGGACGACGGTGGCGCCCGTGCGCCAGGCGAGCAGGGGCTGCACGTTCCAGCCGCCGGAGTGGAACTGCGGCATGATCCCCAGCACGACGTCCTGGCTGGTCATGCCGGTGGCGTCGCCGAGGGACGCGTTCGTCCAGTAGCAGTTGGCGTGGGTGAGCAGCACGCCGCGCGGGCGGCCCGTCGAGCCCGAGGTGTACAGCAGCAGGACGGGGTCCTCGTCGGCGGGGACGGACGCGCCGGGGGGTTCGTCGTCGGGCGTGCGGGGTTCGTCGTCGTCGGGCGTGGGAGCGTCCGCGCCGGCCGGACCGACCGAGGCTCCCCGCGCCGGGACGGCGGACTCGACGCCGTCCGGTCCCAGCAGCGCGAGCGGCGGGGGAGTCGGGGAGGCCGAGGCCGCGGCCCGCGCCGCCCCCTCGAGCTCGGCGGAGGCGAGGAGGAGGGCCGGCCGGCAGTGCGCGACGAGGTCGGCGAGCTCCGCGCCGGCGAGCCGCCAGGACAGCGGCGCGAGGACGAGGGCGGCCTTCGCGCAGGCGAAGAACGCGACGACGTGGTCGGTCGAGCTGCGGGTGAGCGTGGCGACCCGGTCGCCCCGCCGGTAGCCGGCCGCCCGCAGCGCCTCGGCCAGGGCGCTCGAGCGGTCGTCGAGCTCGCGGTACGTCAGCAGCCGGCCCCGCTCGTCCACCGCGATGCGCCCCGGCGCGAGGCGCGCCGAGGCGCTCACCCAGCGGCCGACGGTGTGTCCGCCGGGCGCGGGTGCGCGCGTGTGGTCGAGCGGGCGGGTGGGCATCAGGCCACGTCCTCCAGCCGGGCGCGGGAGGCGCGTGCGCCGCCGGTGCGGCGACCCGTCAGGCGGGCCCACAGGCGCGTGAGACCGCCCGCGATGCCGCCGGGGGTGAACAGGACGACGAGGATGAACAGCGCCCCGAGGATGAAGTTCGGCTCGGACAGCGGGATCTCGAGCCAGGCCGGGAGGGACTGGATCGACTCCGTGGCCGCGAGGGTCGAGAGCCGGCTGACGAGCAGCGTGTAGACGATGGCGCCCGTGATCGCGCCCCAGCGGGACCCGACGCCGCCGAGCACCACCATGATGAGGACCGAGATCGTCATGTCCGCGCTCGTGGTGTGCGGGGTCGCCGTGGACTGCAGGAGCACGTACGCCATGCCGACGATCGCGGCGAGCACGCCGGCGAGGCCGAAGGTGAGGACGCGGATCGGGTAGGGGCCCTGGCCCATGACGCGCACGCGGGTCTCGTTCTCGCGGGTGGCCTCGACGACGTGGCCGGCGCGTGAGGACTGGAACCACGTGACGACCACGTAGACGAGGACGAGGATCGCCAGCGCCAGCCAGAACATGTGCTTGGTGTTGAGCACCCCGACGAGCAGGTCGGGCACGTCGGCGGTCTCGAGGCGCAGGCCCTCCTCGCCGCCGGTGATCGCGGAGCCGCGACGCACCGCGACGTTGCCGGCCTGGGCGAACGCGAGGGTGACCATCGCGAAGGACACGCCGGCCACGCGCAGCGAGACCGCGCCGACGACGTGGGCGAGGACCGCGACGCCGAGGACGACGAGGACGATGGCCACGGCGAAGTCGATCTCGTACTTGAGCAGCAGGGCGAGCCCGTAGGCGCCGGCGCCGAAGTAGAGGGCGTGGCCGAAGCTCAGCATGCCCGCCACCCCGTAGACGAGGTGGTAGCTCAGCGCGAGCGCGGCGTAGAGGAAGCACAGCGCGAGCAGGCCGAGGGCGCCGGGGAGGTAGGTCGGCCCGGGCAGGACGCCGGGGACGCTGATGTTGAGCAGCGGCAGCAGGCCGGCGAAGACGACGAGGACGACCCCGACGACCGCGGGCGCCACCCAACTACGGCGCACGCCGGTGCGCGGCGGGACGCTGGTGGGCGTGGCGGCGGTGGCGCCGGAGCGGGTGGCGCCGTCGGGGCCGGTCGTGGGCGCTGTCGCCGGTCCGGTCGTGGCGGACGCGTCCTCGCCGCGGTCGCGGGTGGTGGTGGCCGCGGTGGCTCCGGTGGTGCCGCCGGTGGCGGTGGGATCGGTGGTCATGCGGTCCTCCCCATGAGGCCGGCCGGTCGGACGAGAAGCACCACGGCGAGCAGCAGCACCGCGACGAGGTCGCCCACGCCGAGGTAGGCGTTGGCCAGCTGCTGGAGCACCCCGACGAGGACGGCGGCGATCGCCGCGCCCAGGAGCGAGCCCATGCCACCGATGACGGTGACGATGAAGGCGAAGATGAGCATCGTCTGGCCCAGGTGCGCGGACGTGTACTGGTAGAAGTGCGAGGCGAGGACGCCGCCGAGCCCGGCCGCGGCGCCGCCGATCGCGAACATCAGGGTGAACGAGCGGCGCACGTCGATGCCGAGCGCCGTGACCATCGACCGGTTCTCGACGCCGGCGCGGATGATGAGCCCGTACCGGGTGTAGCGCAGGAACAGGGCGAGGGCCGCGAGGACGAGGCCCGCGGCCACGATGAAGACGAACATCGAGTTCGGGACGTTCGCGCCGAGGATCGACGTCGTGCGGGTCATCCACGCGGGCGAGGTGAGCGAGAAGTCGGCGTTCGAGCCCCAGATGCCCTCGAAGAGGGCGATCCCGCCGAGTCCGAGGCCGACGGTGACGAGGACCTGCTCGATGTGGCGGTTGTACAGGGGCCGGATGAGCAGGAGCTCGGTGAGCGTGGCGAACACGGCGCCGACGAGGACGCCCGCGAGCAGGGAGACGAGGAAGCCGCCCCACGTGCCCGCGCCGACGATCTTGGCGACCTCCCAGCCGACGAGGCCCGAGAGGGAGAGGAACGCGCCGTGGGCGAAGTTGAGCACGCCCATGAGGCCGTAGATGAGGGAGAGCCCCGAGGCGGCGAGGAAGTACAGCGCCCCCAGGCCGAGGCCCGTGAACAGCAGGAGGACGAGGGTGCTCATCGGGGGGCCTCCGCCCGGTCGTGGGTGGCGCCGGCGCCTGCTCCGGCGCCGGCGGTGGCGGGCTGCTCGTGCGAGCCGACCCCGAGGAGGCGGGAGACGGCGTCGGGGTCCGCGAGGAGCTCGGCGGCGGGGCCGGTGTGGACGACGTGCCCGGCGTCGATGACGATCGCGTCCGTGGCGAGCTGCTCGATGACGGGCAGGTTCTGCTCGACCAGCAGGACCGGGACGGTCCGCGCGGCGATCGCCAGGGCGTCCGCCACCTCGTTGACGATCCGCGGGGCGAGGCCCTTGGTCGGCTCGTCGACGAGGAGGAGGCGGTTGTCGTTGAGCAGGGCGCGGGCGAGGGAGACCATCTGCTGCTGGCCGCCCGAGAGCGTGCCGGCGCGCTGGCCGGCGCGGGCCACGAGGTCGGGGAACAGCTCGTCGACGAGCTCGCGGCGCTCGGGGTTGCCGCCGTCGCGCTCGGCGAGGCGCAGGTTCTCGGCGACGGTCAGGGTGCCGAAGACCTCGCGGTCCTCGGGGACGTAGCCGATGCCGCGCCGCACGATCGCGTGCGTGTGCAGCCGGTCGATCCGCTCCCCGGCGAAGGTCACGGTGCCGCTGCGCTCGATGAGGCCCATGACCGCCTTGATCGTCGAGGTCTTGCCGACGCCGTTGCGGCCGAGGACCGCCGTCACGCCGGTGGCGGGCACCTCGAAGGAGACGGACTCGACGACCTGCTGGCCGCCGATGTGGGCGCGCAGCTTCTCGACCGTGAGGACCGCGCTCATGCGGCACCTCCGAGGTAGGCGGACTTCACTCGGGGGTCGTTCATGATCGTCTCCGGTTCGTCGACGGCGAGCACCGAGCCCTGGTGGAGGACCGCGACGCGGTCGACGAGGCCCATGACGACGTCGACGTGGTGCTCGACCATGAGGACCGTGGTCGAGCGCGTGCGGTGCAGCCGGCGGATGACCTCCACCAGCGAGGGGACGTCGGAGCGGGAGACGCCGGCCATCGGCTCGTCGAGCAGGATGACCTTCGGCTCCATCGCGAGGAGCACGGCGATCTCGAGCTTGCGCTTGTCGCCGTGGGACAGGCCGCCGGCGGGGACCGCCGAGCGGTGCCCGAGGTCGACCTCGTCGAGGCGGTCGAGCGCGACCTTCGTGGCGGCGTCGTTCCGGGTGGGGAAGCGCAGCACCGACAGGCCGCCACCCATCGACGTCTGGGCCGCGAGGCGCACGTTCTCCAGTGCGGTGAGCGCGGGGAACAGGCTCGAGGTCTGGAAGGTCCGGCCGATCCCGGCCCGGGCGCGGGTGTGGACGCGGGCGCGGGTGATGTCCGTGCCGTCGAGCAGGATCCGGCCCGCGGTGGGCCGGTGGATCCCCGAGATCATGTTGAACAGCGTGGTCTTGCCGGCGCCGTTGGGGCCGATGACCCCGAGCATCTGGCCGCGCGGGACGTCGAGGTCGATGTCCGTGAGGATCTTCGCGCCGCCGACCTGGAAGTAGAGGCCGGCCACGCGCAGGGCGACGTCGTCCGGGGTGGTCGGTGCGGCGTACGGATCGGTGTCCGGACCGGTGTCCGTGGGGGTGCTCATCGGCTGCCTCTCTGGCGGGTACGGGGAGGGCGCGGGACGGGGGCGGCGCGCTGTGCTGCGCCGCCCCCGACGCGGTCGGTCAGGAACCCTCGGCCACGGGCGGGGCCGCGTCCTCGGCGGAGATCGTGTCGACGAGCTCGGGGACCCATTCGCCGTCCTGGTCGACCAGGTGGGCGTGGAACATCGGCTGCAGCAGCGCGTGGTCCTCCGGGCGGATCGAGTAGTCGCCCTTCGGGCCCTCGAACTCCCAGCCCTCGAGGGCGGAGACCATCGCGTCGACGTCGTCGGCCGCGCCCTCCTCGATGGCCTGGACGATCATCTGGGCGGCCGTGAAGCCGTCCGGCGTGAAGAGGTCGACGGTGCCGCCGGCCGCCTCGACGTGCTCGATCATCGCGGCCTCGATGTCGTTGCCGCCGGCGCCCGCGAAGTAGTGGTTGAGGAAGTCGATCTCGCCCGAGCCCTCGCCGAACGCGTTGTAGGTCGAGACGTCGCCGAGTCCCGTGACGACCGTGGTCGACTCGAGGACGCCCTGCTGCGAGAGCGACTGCCACATGGCGCCGGAGGTGGCGCCCGCCCAGGCGACGAACACCATGTTCGGCTCCTCGCCCTGGATCTGCGTGGTGAACGGCGTGAACTCGGTGACGTCCTCGGGCACGAGCACGGGCACGACCTCTGCGCCCTGCTCGCCGAGCACGGCCTCGACGGCGGCGACGTTGCCCTGTCCGAACGCGTTGTCCTGGGCGAGCACGACCACGGTCTGGCCGTCGACGTCCGTGAACTGGCCGGCCGTGGCCACGTCCTGCAGCGACTGGCGGCCCGAGCGGAAGGTGTACTCGTTGATGCCGGTGACGGGGTCCGCCGCGGCAGGGCCGGAGACGTAGAGGATCTGGTTCTGCTCGGCCTGCTCGGCGAGCGCGAGGGCGATGCCCGACGACGCCGTGCCGGTGATGATCTGCGTGCCCGCGCCGATGACGTCGCGGGTGTGACCGAGCGCGGTGTCGACCACGCCGGCGTCGTCGAGGATCTCGACCTCGATCTCGTGGCCGCCCGCGACGCCGGTGCCGTCGGTGGCGTAGTCGAGGCCGGCCTCGAAGCCGTCGACGAACGCCTCGCCGTAGGCGGCCAGGGGGCCGGTGGTCGAGGTGATGAGCGCGACGGGGACGGGGTCGCCCGTGGCCTCGCCGCCGCCGGAGCCCGACTCGCCGCCGGACTCGGAACCGCCGTCCGCCTCGGCGTCGTCCTCGCTGGGGGCGCACGCGGCGAGAGCGGTCGCGGTCGCGACGCCCGCAGCCAGGGCCAGGATCTTCGTGCCTACTCGCATGATTCCGCCTTCGTTGGTGGAGAGGTGCGGACCGACGGGGGCTGTCCGACCGCAGAACCTGACGAGTGATTCAGGTGTCAGTATGGTGCGGACGGCGAGCCCGCGTGTCAAGCCCGACCCGCCGACCGCCCCGTTCGTCGAGATTGCGGTTGGTGCTCACCGAGATTACGGTTGGGAGCGGGGGACTGGTCGAGCGTGCGGGTGAGAGGCGGCGAACTGCCGAGCGTGCGGCGTGGATCGGTCGGCCGTGCGGCGGGGGGCTGCCGAGGTCGCCACGCATTGGTCGAGAGTGCGGCTCAGGTCCGTCGACATCGCGACTTGTCGCGCGACGGCCGCCGCGGCTCGCCTGGTAGCTCGTCGGGCACCTCGCCGGAGCGTGCCGCGACTCACGTTCGAGGAGGTCGATCGGGCGTCGGAACGGCGGGGGCTGCGTGTTAGAGTTTCCGTCGTTGTTCAGGTGACCGGGAGCCTTCCGGAAGCCGAACAGACACCCTGTCCGGGTGGCGGAATGGCAGACGCGCTAGCTTGAGGTGCTAGTGCCCGTATTAGGGCGTGGGGGTTCAAGTCCCCCTCCGGACACAGAATGCGGCCGGCCCCCTTCGAGGGGGCCGGCCGTTCTCGTCGGTTCGCGCGTCAGGGCCGGTCGGCCGCCGACTGTCGGCCCTGGTCGACCCCGACGGCCGGTCAGCTGCGGGTCCCGGGCCCTGGTCGACCCCGACGGCCGCTCAGCTGCGGGTCCCGGGCTCCGTCTGGGTGCGCGTCTCCGCAGTCCCGGAGTCGGTGCCAGTCGCATCCGTGCCGGCCCCGGAACCACCGGCCCCGGAACCACCGGCCTCGGAACCGCCCGCCGCGGCGCCGCCTGAGGTGCCGGCGCCGGGGGAGTCCGGCGCGCGGTCGCCTGCCTCCCGGTCGCGGTCGCCGCCCTCCGGCGCGCGGTCGGCCGCCGCGTCCTGCGCGTCGCCGTCGTGCCCGAGGGCGTTCCCGGCGGCATCGCGCGCCTTGTCGATGATGCCGTCGTGCTTGCCGCCGGTGGCCTTGCGCGCCGCCCCCTCGACCTTGTCGAGCAGCTGCTCGCCCTGCTCGCCCCGCAGCGCGTCCTTGGCCTTGTTGAGGTACTTGTCGAGCCCCATGCCGGTCTCCTCGTCGTCGTGTCCTGCGTGCTCCTCGACCTGGCGCCGCGTCCGCGGGGCCGGTCGACGGTCGGGGAGACAGTCTGACGGATGACGCCCGCTCGCGGCGATCCGGCCGGGCGCCGCGGTGCTCAGGCCGGCTCGTGCGCGAACACCTCGCCGATCGGCACGCCGAACGCGTCGGCGATCCGGAAGGCCAGCTCGAGCGACGGCGAGTACTTCCCCGCCTCGAGGTTGACGATCGTCTGCCGAGAGGCGCCGATCCGCTCGGCGAGCTCGAGCTGCGTCATCTCGTCGGCGAAGAATCGCAGGCGCCGGATGTTGTTCGTGATGCGCAGCCGCTCAGCCACGAGCGCCCCCGCCCTCGTGGGCCACGATCGTCCACACGTTCTCGGCGAGAGAGCCGACCGCGACCGCCGCCAGCTGGACGTGCAGCCCAGCCACTGCGGACGCCCCGAGCGCCATCGCGGCAAGCGCGACGACAAGTCCGAGCCCGACGACGATCGCGTCGACCCTCCCCGCGCGCAGCTCGATGAGCGAGTTCTGCTCGTCGTCCGCCATCGATGCGCGCATGATGCGTTCGACCTGCGACGTGTCCTCGCGGGCCTCCGTGGCGGCGACCCCCACGGCGAGCCCGACGTGGAAGACCATCTGCACGACGACGAGGACCACCACCCACAGGCCGGCGAAGATCAGCATGAGTGTGGCCCACGACCGTAGGTCGGCGCCCGTCCCGCTCCGTCCCAGCGCGACGACGACGTAGGCCGCGACGAGTGCGACGACGCCGACGATGTAGGCGATCGACCGCTTGCTCCGGTAGGACATGGCCCCAGCTCCTCGTGTCCAGCGCATTCAACAGAATGACAAACAGAATGTACATCATGTCGCGTGTGGCGGACAAGAGCGTGGACGGTTGGTCGAGAAGGCCGGTGGGCTGATGTCTCCGTGCGTGAGCGATCCCACGCCGGTCAGTACCCCTGCCAGATGTCGCTGACAGGAGTGTGCGGGCACACCCGCTCCCACTCGGCCTCGTTCTCCGGGGTGCCGCCCCCGCCGCCGAAGCTCTGCTCGCTGCCGTCGAGCCGGGCCACGTGGTGCTCGCCCTCCATCTCGTACTCGACCACGAGGCCGTCCTCGGTCCGACGCCCGACGGCGTTGGGGAGCATGATCCCTGTCCCGTCCCCGTCGTAGCCGTGCTCGCCCGTCATCACCGGGCATCCCTCCGGCGACGCGACGAGGTCGCCGATGATGAGCGCCTCCATCACCATCTGTCCCGGCGAGTGCGCCCAGGTGGGAACGGCGAAGGTGTCCTGGTCGGATGCGTCAGAGCCGTCGGACCCGGTTCCCTCCGATGGCGAGCCGTCGGCTGTCGGTCCGTCCGTTACCGGGTCGTCCGTTGGCGAGCCGTCGGAGGTGGCCCCGGCTGAGGGCGAGCCGTCCGGGGGAGCGGTCCCGTCCGTGACCGGTGCGGACCAGCATCCGGCGAGCAGGCTCGCGCCGGCCAGGGCGGCGAACGTGGTGGTCGGTCGTCGCACGGTGCCCTCCAGGTCACGGACCGCCCGGGCCGGGGCGGTGCCCACCATGATGGCTGCCTGCCCGGCGCGGCGGGCGCCTCGTGGCGCATCGGTGACCGGCGGTCGTCGGATCGTGACCTCATCGACCGAACCGCCCGACGCGCGGGCCCCGTCCTGCGCCGCGCACCCGGGCATGCGGCTAGCCTGGACGATCGCCGTGCCGCCGGTCCGCTCCCGCTCCGGTCCCGGTGCAGGTCGTGGCCGTAGCCGCGACACGCTGACGAGGACACTCCCGTCGATCAGCCCGACACGCCCCCGACCCAGAAGGCCTGACCCGTGAGTACACCCCTGGAGCACTACGCCCTGCTGTCCGACCAGCGCACGGCCGCTCTCGTGTCTCGGGACGGGAGCATCGACTGGCTCTGCTTCCCCCGCTTCGACTCCTCCGCGGTGTTCACCGCGATCCTCGGGACGCCGGGCGACGGCCGGTGGCGGCTCTTCCCGCCGGGCGGCGAGCTCGACTCGCGCGAGTACGTCGAGGACACGTTCGTGCTCGAGTCTCACTGGACCACGCCGACCGGCACGCTCACCGTCACGGACTTCCTGCCGATCGACGAGGACCCCGCCGCCCCGACGGCGGACCTCGTGCGCTCCGTGACCTGCACGTCCGGGCACGTCGAGGTCGAGCACGACCTCAGGCTCCGCTTCGACTACGGCGCCGCGACCCCCTGGCTCCAGACCGTGGAGGTCGACGGCGCCTCCGAGATCCACGCGATCGCCGGCCCCGACTCGCTCGCCCTGCGCGGGCCGTCGCTCGCCCAGGTCAACGGCTCGTGCCGAGGCACCTTCGCGATGAGCGAGGGCGAGACGCTCACCTGGGTCCTGTCCTGGTCGCCGTCCTACCTGCCCGACGCCCAGCCGCGGCCCGAGACCCTCACCCCGGTCGCCACGATCGCCTACTGGCGGGCGTGGGCGCGGCGGATCGACGCGAGCGGCCCCTACGCCGCCGAGGTGCGCCGGTCCCTGCTCGTCCTGCGCGCGCTCACCGAGAGGCTCACCGGCGGCATCGTCGCGGCCCCGACCACCTCGCTTCCGGAGGAGTTCGGCGGCGAGCGCAACTGGGACTACCGGTTCGTGTGGCTGCGCGACTCCGCGCTGACGATCGAGGCCCTGCTCAGCCACGGCTTCGTCACCGGCGCCCGCGCCTGGCGCACCTGGCTCCTGCGCGCCATGGCCGGCGACCCGCACGACCTGCGGATCATGTACGGGCTCGACGGCTCGCGGCACCTGCCCGAGCTGGAGCTCACGCACCTCGAGGGCTACGAGGGGTCCCGCCCCGTCCGGATCGGCAACGGGGCGGCCCACCAGTTCCAGGCCGACGTCGTCGGGGAGGTCATGGTGGCCCTCGAGCTCGCGCGCGAGGCCGGGCTGGAGGAGACCGAGTTCTCCTGGGGGCTCCAGCGCGCGCTGCTCGACTACGCGTGGGAGCGGAAGGACGACGAGGACCACGGCATCTGGGAGATGCGCGGCGAGCCCGCGTTCTTCACGCACGGCCGGGCCATGATGTGGGCGGCGTTCGACCGGGGCGTCCGCGCGGTCGAGCGGTACGGGCTCGACGGCGATGTCGAGACGTGGCGCGAGCGCCGTGACCTCATGCGCGAGGAGATCCTGGCCCACGGCTGGAACGCCGAGATCGGCTCCTTCACCCAGACCTACGGCTCGCGCGAGGTCGACGCCTCGCTGCTCCAGCTCGCGCACATCGGGTTCGTCGCCTACGACGACCCGATGATGCTCTCGACGGTGGCGCGGATCGAGGCCGACCTGCTCGACGAGCACGGCTTCCTCCACCGCTACCGCACGGCCTCGGGACTCGACGGCCTCGCGGGCGACGAGTACCCGTTCCTCATCTGCTCGTTCTGGCTGGTCGAGCAGTACGCCCGCTCCGGGCGCACGGACGACGCGCGGCGCACGATGGACGCCCTCGTGGCGGTCTCGTCCGACCTCGGGCTGCTCGCCGAGGAGTACGACACGAGCGCGGGGCGCCTCGCCGGCAACTACCCGCAGGCGTTCAGCCACCTCGGGCTCGTGCGCGCGGCC
Organism: Georgenia sp. G2120; assembly: GCF_055326485.1. NCBI lineage: Bacteria > Bacillati > Actinomycetota > Actinomycetes > Allobogoriellales > Allobogoriellaceae > Georgenia > Georgenia sp. G2120. The sequence goes on from NZ_JBUZNL010000017.1 coordinate 54,133, forward strand.
GACGCGCTCACGCCCCGGGCACCCGCGACCCCGCGCGAGAGCGACGACGCCGACGACGACTGAGCTCGCGCGGGCGGCTCGGGCGGCTCGGGCGGCTCAGGCGGTCCAGTCGCGGACCGGGAGCGCCTCGAGTCGGTCACCCGCGCGTACCCCGTCGACCTCCGCCGGAACGATCGCCAGGGCCTCCGCGCGGGCGAGGCTCGCCACGAGGTGCGAGCCGGCGCCGAGCGGGTGCGGTGGCTCGGCGACGAGCTCGTCGCCCGTGCGGCGCAGCGCGACCGGCGTGTACTGGCGTCGACCCGCGCGGGCCCGCCACGCTCGGCCCGCCACGACCGGCAGCGTGCGCGTGGGGGCCTCGGTGCCCGCGAGCAGCGCGAGCAGGGGGCGCACGAGCACGTGGAACCCGACGAACGAGCTCACGGGGTTGCCGGGCAGCGCGACGAGCGGCACCGCGCGGCCACCGACCTCGACCGCGCCCGCGCCCTGCGGGCGGCCGGGCTGCATGGCGACGTCCTCGAGCACGAGGTCGTCCCCCAGTGCCTCCCGGACCACCTCGTAGGCGCCCTGCGACACCCCGCCGGCAGTGAGCACGAGATCGGCGTGCGCGCCGGCGAGGAGGGCACGGAGCGCCGATACGTCGTCGGCGCAGCGCGCGAGGGTGGGGATCCCGCCGGCCTGCGCGACGAGCGCGGCGAGCAGCGGCCCGCCCGAGTCGGGGACCTCGCCCGGTCCGGGTGGCGTGCCGGGCTCGGCCAGCTCGTCCCCGGTGGCGACGACGAGGACCCGCGGGCGGGGCACGACGGCGAGGGTCGCGTGGCCGACCGACGCGGCGGCAGCGACGTGGGCGGGGGTCACGCGCTCGCCCGCCGGCAGCACGACGTCCCCGACCCGGGCGTCCTCGGCGGCGGGGCGCACGTGCGCCCAGGCGCCCGGCCGGACGTCGAGACGGACCCGGGCCGGCGCCGGCCCGGCACCCGCGCGGTGGTCGGTGCACTCGACCGGGACCACGGCGTCCGCGCCCGCCGGCAGCGCCGCCCCGGTCATGATCCGCATCGCCGTTCCCGGCGGCAGCACGGCCGGGCCGGAGCCGGCGGGAAGGTCCCCGGCGACGACGAGCTCGAGCGCGCCGTCCGGCAGCAGGTCGACGTCGGACGTGCGCACCGCGAAGCCGTCCATCGCCGACGCGGTGAAGGGCGGCACGGCGACGACGGCGGCCACCTCGCCCGCGAGGACCCGGCCCGGCGCGTCCGCGAGGGAGACGTGCTCCGCCGCGACGGGTCCGCGGGCGGCGACGGCGTCGCGGCCGAGGCGGAGGAGGAGATCGAGGTGCTGCTCCACCGGGACCGCGGGGCCCGACCCGCACGCGTCGTGGTCGTGGTCCTGCTCGGCGACCTTGGCCCGCCCCCACGTCGAGGTGCTCACGACCGCTCCAGGGTGCGCCGGACGGCGTCGATCGCGTCGGGCAGGGCGGCGCCCCGCCCCACCGCGATCCCGACGAGGTAGGAGGAGACCGGGGCCATCGAGCGTTGGACGCCCTCGGCGACCTCGCCGGTCAGCACGTGGACGGTGTCGACGTCGCCGGCCGGGTCGACGAGCGGGGCCTCCCCGGCGGTGGATAGGCCGAGCTCGCGGCATGCCGCCTCGAGCCACGGACGCAGGTGCGTGTCCCAGTCCTCCTGCTCGGTCACCGGCGGACGGCCGGACCCGCGCGCGCGACGCTCCCACGTGCGACGGTCCGCGGGGGTGTCGACGTCGTCGGCCTGTGCCCCCGGGGCAGGGACGCCGGCGAGCACGAGGGGGGCGAGCAGGTCGCGCACCGACCTGTCATGGGGGGAGCCGAGCTCGGTCACCGCCCGGCGCAGCGACGCCGTACGGGCGCGCAGGGCGAGCCACTCCCGGCGGCCGTCGGGTCGCTCGAGGACCACGCCGTCGACGCCGTCGGGCAACGGCCCCGCTGCCTCGAGCGTGGCCACGACCGCCGCGGCCCCGGGCAGGTCGCACGCGAGGACCAGCACCTCGTCGTCGAGAGTGCGGTTGGGAGCCGTGTCGGGCGTCGCCGAGCCTTCGTTGCCGAGAGTGCGGTTCGCCCCGCCGTCGAGCGCGCGCAGGCCGGCGGCGATCCCCGCGGCCGGCCCTCCGAGCGGCGGGTCCTCGAGGGTGCGCAGCACGCCTGCCGGTACCTCGACCGCGTCGGACGCGACCACCACCCGTGGGTGCGCCCCGGCGAGGGCGTCGAGCACGAGGTCGAGCATGCGGCGCCCGCCCACGGTGACGTCCGGCTTCGAGACACCCCCGAGGCGCCGGCCCTCGCCGCCCGCGAGCACGATCGCGGCCGGCATCAGAAGTTCACCTTCTCCCAGCCCCGGCGGCCCTGCGGGGCGGCGCCGGACTTCGAGCGGTAGACGATGTAGGGGCGGGTGAGGTAGCCGAGCGGCACGCTGAAGACGTGGACGAGCCGCGTGAACGGCCACAGCGCGAACAGCAGGACGGCCGAGAACACGTGGGTCTGGAACAGCACCGGGGCGGCGGACATCAGCTCGACGTCGGGCTGCAGCGTCCAGAACTGGCGGAACCAGATCGACACACCCTGCCGGTAGTCGTAGTCGCCGAGCGCGGAGTCGAAGATCGTCGCGGCCGCACCGGCGAGGATCGTCACCGTGAGGAGCAGGTACATCACCTTGTCCATCACGGTGGTCGCGCCGAAGACCCGCCGGTTCGTGCGTCGCCGGTAGATGAGCAGGAACAGCCCTCCCACGCAGGCGACGGCCGCCGCGAGCCCGATGGTGATCGCCATGAGGTGGTAGGCGTGGTCGCTCAGCCCGATCGCGTCCGTCCACGAGGCGGGGATGCCCAGTCCCACGGCGTGGCCGAAGAAGATGCCGATGATGCCGAAGTGGAACATCGGCGACCCGATGCGCAGGAGCTTCGACTCGTAGATCTGGCTCGACCGGGTGGTCCACCCGAACTGGTCGTAGCGCCAGCGCCACACGTGGCCGAGCACGAACACCGCCAGGGCGACGTACGGCACGACCACCCACAGCACGGTCTGCAGCGTCTCGTTCATCACCGGTTCCTCACGGGAGTCAGGGGGAGGAGCTCGTGCCCGCCCGGGCCGGTCGCGGGGGCGGCGCCGGCACCGACGCCGGCGGGCACCGGGCCGTGGTCGTGCCCGGAGCAGGTGTCGTCGCCGTGCATGAGCGGCGGCATGTCGTGCTCGGCCCCGTAGCCGTCGAGGCCGACCATCTCCTCCGCCGGCCCCTCCTCGACGAGGCGGCGGACCGCCGCACGGTCCTCGCCGTCGAGCTCGGGCAGGGTCGCGCACACGGCCTCGACGGCGCCGTGCCACGGCGAGCCGATGTCCTCGAGGTGGAGCCGGAGGAGCTCGAGGCCCGCGCGGTTGGCGAGCAGGATCTTCTCGGCCGCCGCCGCGTCGTGGCCCGCACCGAGCTCGAGGACGAGCGTGAGGTGGTCCGGGAGCTCGTCGTCGCGGACCACGAGCCCGGCCCGGCGGTAGGCGTCCTTGACCCGCACGAGCGCGAGGCCCCGGCGCCGCGTGTCGCCGTGGCTGAAGTAGGTGAGGTGGAGGCACCCGCGCCGGCGGGTGTCGAACGTGTCGACGTAGGTCGAGCGCAGCTCCTCGACGTCGGTGGCCGACAGCGCGTCGAGCACCGGGTCGAGCATGGGCCCGAACCGCTGCGGCAGCCGCGAGACGAGCCGGCGCAGGTCGGGCAGGCGGGCGAGCAGCTCGTCGCCCGGGTAGTCCACGAGCCACGACGCCGCGGCCCACACGGCCTGGGTCTCCTCGACCGGGTCACCGGCGGCGGTACGGCCGGGCGCCGACGGGCCGCGGGCAGGGCTCCCGGCGGCCCTCGACGACGAACCGCCGTTCGTCGTCGGGCCGTTCCCTGCCTGTCCGGACCGCCCGCCCAGCGCGGGGAAGGCGCGCTCGACGAGCCGCGCGAGGGCACCCATCAGGCGGTCCCCGCGGCGGGGCGGCGCGAGGGGAACAGGCCGGACGGCATCCCCTTCCCGTCCCAGTTGAGAAGGTTGACGCGGCCGGGCTCCTCGGGGCGGGTGTTGATCGGGCCGGCCGGCCCGCCCGCCGAGACGCCGGCCATGCCCATGTCCTGCTCGGGCAGGTGCATCATGCCGGGGCCGCCGTCGGAGTTGAGCGGGCAGTCGGTCCCGGTCCCCTCGAGCTGGTGCGCCTGCTCGGAGTGGCCCACGGGGATGACGTATCGCTCGTCGTACTTGGCGATCGCGAGCAGCCGGTACATCTTCTGCATCGACGCGCCGGTCATGCCGACCGCCTCGGCGATCTCCTCGTCGGGCTCGCCGCCGAGGTTGATGTCCCGCATGTACGAGCGCATCGCGGCCATGCGGGCCAGCACCCGCTGGACGGGCACGACGTCGCCCGCCGTGAAGAGGTTGGCGAGGTACTCCACCGGGATCCGCATCTGGTCGATCGCGGCGAAGAGCGTGGCGGCGTCCTCGGCGTCGGCACCGGTCTCCTGGACGACGTCGACGACCGGGGACAGCGGCGGGACGTACCAGACCATCGGCATCGTCCGGTACTCCGGGTGCAGGGGGAGGGCGACCTCGAACTCCTTGATGAGCCGCCACACCGGGGAGCGCCCGGCCGCCTGGATCCAGTCGTAGGGGATGCCGGCCTTCTCGGCGGCGTCCTGCACCTCGGGGTCGTGCGGGTCGAGGATGACGTCCTTCTGCGCCTCGAGCAGCGCGTGCTCGTCCTTCACGGACGCGGCTTCCGTCACGCGGTCGGCGTCGTAGAGGACGAGGCCGATGTAGCGCAGCCGTCCCACGCAGGTCTCGGAGCACACCGTCGGTTCGCCCGCCTCGATGCGGGGGTAGCAGAACGTGCACTTCTCGGCCTTGCCGGTCTTGTGGTTGAAGTAGATCTTCTTGTACGGGCACCCCGAGACGCACATGCGCCAGCCGCGGCACTGGTCCTGGTCGACGAGGACGATCCCGTCCTCCTCGCGCTTGTAGATCGCGCCCGAGGGGCAGCTCGCCGCGCAGCTGGGGTTGAGGCAGTGCTCGCAGATGCGGGGCAGGTAGAACATGAAGGTGTTCTCGAACTCGAGCTTGACCTTGTCCTCGAGCCCCTTGAGCATCGGGTCCTTGTCGCCCGCCGCGTAGGTGCCGCCGAGGTCGTCGTCCCAGTTGCCCGACCACTGGACCTGGACCCGCTCACCGGTGATGAGCGACTTCGGGGGAGCGGTGGGGATGTGCTGCTGCTGGGGCGAGGCGAGCAGGTTGTCGTACTCGTAGGTCCACGGCTCGTAGTAGTCCTCGATGCCGGGGAGCTTGGGGTTGTTGAAGATGCGCAACAGCTTGCTCACGCGCCCGCCGCCCTTGAGGCGCAGCCGGCCCGAGCCGGAGACCTCCCAGCCGCCCTTCCACTTCTCCTGGTCCTCGTAGCCGCGCGGGTAGCCCTGGCCGGGCCGCGTCTCGACGTTGTTGAACCAGATGTACTCGGTGCCCTGCCGGTTGGTCCACGCCTGCTTGCACGTGACCGAGCAGGTGTGGCAGCCGATGCACTTGTCGAGGTTCATGACCATCGCCATCTGGGCCATCACTCGCATGTCGGATCTCCTTCGGTGGCGGGGGCGGTCAGTACTCGACCGGCGTGGTGCGGCGGCGGATCACGGTGACCTCGTCGCGCTGGTTGCCGGTGGGGCCGTAGTAGTTGAAGGCGAAGGCCAGCTGGGCGTACCCGCCGACCAGGTGGCTCGGCTTGAGCATGATCCGCGTGAGCGAGTTGTGGATGCCGCCGCGGCGGCCCGAGGTCTCGGACAGCGGCACGTTGACCGTGCGGTCCTGCGCGTGGTGCATGAACGCCGTGCCGCGCGGCATCCGGTGGCTGACGACCGCCCGGGCCGAGACGACACCGTTGCGGTTGACTGCCTCGATCCAGTCGTTGTCCGCGATGCCCACGGCCTCGGCGTCCTCGACGCTCATCCAGATCGTCTGCCCGCCGCGGGACAGGTTCATCATGAAGAAGTTCTCCATGTACATCGAGTGGATCGCCCACTTGTTGTGGGGCGTGAGGTAGCGGACGGCGATGCCGTCCCCGCTGCGCTCGCCCACCCGCGTCTCGCCGAACAGCGCCGTCATGTCGAGCGGCGGGCGGAACACCGGCAGCGACTCGCCCATCTCGAGGATCCAGTCGTGGTCGAGGTAGAAGTGCTGGCGCCCGGTGAGGGTGTGCCAGGGCTTGCGCCGCTCGACGTTGATCGTGAACGGCGAGTAGCGCCGCCCGCCGGTCTCGGACCCGGACCACTCGGGCGAGGTGACCACCGGCACCGGGGCCGCCTGGGTGTCCTTGAACGTCACGTGCCGGCCGGCGTTCTCCTCCGCGAGGTCCGCGAGGCGGACGCCGGTGCGTCTCTCCAGCGTGCGGAAGCCCTGGAGTGCCATCTCGCCGTTGGTGGTGCCGGACAGTCGCAGGATGAACTCCGCTGCCTTGAGGTCGGTCTCGAGGCTCGGCTGACCGGCCCCCACGCCCGACTCCACGCGGCCGTTGAGCGCCCTCAGCTCCTCGACGTCCTCGCGCACGTCGTAGGTGACGCCCTTCGTCGTCATGCCGAGCTTCTCGAGGAGCGGGCCCACGGACGTGAACTTCTCGTGGATCTTCGTGTAGTCCCGCTCGACCTCGACCAGCTTCGGCAGCGTCCTGCCCGGGACGGGCTCGCACTCGCCCTTCTTCCAGTCGAGGACCTTGCCCCGGGGGGTCGCCATCGCGTCCGGGGAGTCGTGCTGGAGGGGGAAGGCGACGACGTCGGTCCGCGTCCCGAGGTGGCCGACGGCGAGCTCGCTGAACCGCTTGGCGATCGTGCCCCACGAGTCCCAGTCGGTGCGCGACTGCCAGGGCGAGGAGATCGCCGGGTTGAACGAGTGGACGAAGGGGTGCATGTCCGTCGTCGAGAGGTCGTGCTTCTCGTACCAGGTGGCCGCCGGAAGGATGACGTCCGAGTGCAGGGTCGTCGAGGTCATCCGGAAGTCGAGCGTGAGGACGAGGTCGATCTTCCCCGCCGGCGCCTCGTCCCGCCACGTGACGTCGCGCGGCCGGAACTCCGGCGGCGTCTCCTCCGCCCGCACGTCGTTGTCCACCCCGAGCAGGTGCTTGAGGAAGTACTGGTCGCCCTTGGCGGAGCTGCCGAGCGTGTTCGCGCGCCACATCGACCAGATCCGCGGGTAGTTCTGCGGGGCGTCCGGGTCCTCGGCGGCGAAGCTGATCCCGCCCTGCTTGAGCTGGTCGACCAGGTAGGGGATCGTCTCCTGGCCCGCCTCCTTCGCGCGGTCGGCGACGTCGAGGGAGCTGATGTCGAACTGCGGGAAGTAGGGCTGCCAGCCCAGGCGCTGGGACAGGGCCACGGCGTCGGCGGTCGTGGTGCCGGCGAACGAGCCGGCGCCCGTGCGCGCGGCGAGCCGGTCGGCGCCGAACTGGTCGTAGCGCCACTGGTCGGTGTGCATGTACCAGTAGGTCGTCTGCGTCATCTGGCGCGGCGGGCGGGACCAGTCCAGGGCGTTGGCCAGGTGCAGCCACCCGCTGATGGGGCGGACCTTCTCCTGGCCCACGTAGTGCGCCCAGCCGCCGCCGTTGACGCCCTGGCAGCCGGTGAGGTTCGTCAGCGTGAGGAACGTGCGATAGATCGTGTCGGAGTGGAACCAGTGGTTCGTGCCGGCGCCCATGATGATCATCGAGCGGCCCTTGGAGTCCCGCGCGTTGGCGGCGAACTCGCGGGCGATCCGGGCGGCCGCGGCCGCGGGGACACCGGTGATCGCCTCCTGCCAGGCCGGGGTCGCAGGCTGGGTGGCGTCCTCGTAGCCCGTGGGCCACTGCCCGGGCAGGCCGGGACGGCTCACCCCGTACCGGGCGAGCAGGAGGTCGTAGACCGTGGTGACGAGGCGGTCGCCGACCCGCCGCACCGGCACGCCGCGCAGCACGTCGTGGGCCTCGCCCTGGTCCGCGGTGTCGAACCGGGGCAGCGCGACCTCGACCGACTCCTCGGCGTGCTCGAGCAGGCCGAGCGCGGGCACGATGTCGCCGAGCTCGAGGTTCCAGCGCCCCTCGCCGTCCGCGGCGAAGCGGTGGCCCAGCGTGCCGCCGGGGACGGCGGGCCGCCCGGTGGCGGCGTCGAGGACGACGGGCTTGAACGCGGCGTGCTCGGTGCTCGCCTCCTCGCCCACGAGGTCCGCGCCGAGGTCCTCGGCGACGACGAACTTCCCGGACCGCCACGTGCCGTGCTCGTCCTGCGTGACCTCCACGAGGAACGGCAGGTCGGTGTAGCTGGTGACGTAGTCCGTGAAGTACGCGGTGGGGGACTCGACGAAGAACTCGCGGAGGATGACGTGGCCCATCGCCATCGCGAGGGCGGCATCCGTGCCCGGGTGCGGGGAGAGCCACTCGTCGGCGAACTTCACGCTCTCCGCGTAGTCCGGCGCCACGGAGATGACCTTCTGGCCCCGGTAGCGGGCCTCGGTCATCCAGTGGGCGTCCGGCGTGCGGGTGAGCGGGACGTTGGAGCCCCACATGATGAGGTAGGACGCGTCCCACCAGTCGCCCGACTCCGGGACGTCGGTCTGGTCGCCGAAGACCTGCGGCGAGGCGGGCGGCAGGTCGGCGTACCAGTCGTAGAAGCTGAGCATCGAGGCGCCGATGAGCTGGTGGAAGCGGGCGCCCGAGGAGAAGGACACCTGGCTCATCGCGGGGATGGGGGAGAACCCGGTGGCCCGGTCCGGGCCGAGCTCCTTGACCGTGTAGACGTAGGCGGCGGCGACGATGTCGACCGCCTCGTTCCACGTGGCCCGCACGAGGCCGCCCTTGCCGCGCGCCGACTTGTACCGGCGGGCCTTCTCCGGGTCCTCGACGATCGACTTCCACGCGAGCACCGGGTCGCCGCCGGGGACCTGCGCCCTCGCCTCGCGGAACATCCTCACGAGCTCGCCGCGCACGTAGGGGTAGCGCACCCGCGTGGGCGAGTACGTGTACCAGGAGAAGGAGGCGCCGCGCGGGCAGCCCCGCGGCTCGTACTCCGGGCGATCGGGCCCGGTCGAGGGGTAGTCGGTCTGCTGCGACTCCCAGGTGATGATCCCGTCCTTGACGTAGACCTTCCACGAGCACGACCCCGTGCAGTTGACGCCGTGGGTGGAGCGGACCACCTTGTCGTGGCTCCACCGGTCCCGGTAGAAGGAGTCGCCCGAGCGGCCGCCCTCGTAGTGGATCTCCCGGTTGTCGGTCGAGACCGGCGCCTTCGAGAACATCTTCCGCACGCCGATGAGGGCGTCGGACAGCGAGCTGTCGAGCCCGGCCGCGGTGCCTCGGTCGGAGTCCTTGACGGTCATGAGGTCCTCCCGTGGTCGGTGGTGGCGCCCGGTGCGGCGTCGTCGGACGAGGTGGTGGTGGCGGGGGTGCCGACGTCGGCGGCCCTGCGTCTCGCGGCCCGGCCCACCATGAGCGTGATGACGATGGCGCCCGCGGCGGCGACCGCGAGGGCGAGGAGCCCGAGCCCGTAGTTGGACTGGTTGATCCACAGCTGGCCGAGGATGAGCGGGGGGACGAAGCCGCCCAGGCCGCCGGCGGCCCCGACCAGGCCGGTGATCGCGCCGACCTTCGCGGGGTCGGAGGCCTGGCCGACGAGACCGAACACGGCGCCCGTGCCGAGGCCGAGGCCGATCGCCATGACGAGGAAGGCCACGGTGCCGATGCCGCCGAGCGAGGGGTTGATGCTGAGGACGACCGCCATCGCGGTCACCGTGACGTAGGACGTGAGCAGGGTCGTCACGGCGCCGATCCGGTCGGCGAGCAGCCCGCCGATCACGCGGCAGGCGACGGCGAGGACGACGAACCCGCCCATCCGCGCGGAGGCGTCGCCCGGGTCGAGCCCGTACTCGTTCTGCAGGTAGGTCGGCAGGTAGACGGAGAACGCGACGTACCCGCCGAACGCGATGGCGTAGAGGTACATCGCCTGCCAGGTCAGTGGCAGCTTGGCGGCTGCGCCTACCTTGGCGACCATCGAGGTGCGCGAGGGGGTCCAGCCCGGTGCGTCCTTCATGAGGAACCAGGCGGTCACCGCGTAGGCGGCGAGCACCACGGCGGCGACGAGGAACGGGATCGTCTCGCCCGCCTCGACGTACAGCGGCACGGTGGTGAACGCGGAGATCGCGGTGCCGACCATGCCGGCGCCGTAGATGCCCAGGGCGAGGCCCCGCCCGCTCGGCGGGAACCACGAGTTGACGAAAGGGACCCCGACGGCGAACACCGTTCCCGCGATGCCGAGGAAGAAACCGCCGACGAGAAGCGCCGCGTAGCTGTCCTGCCCGAAGAATCCGAGAAACAGCACCGGGACGATGCTCACGAGCGAGATGAGCGGCATCATCACCGGCTCTTCACATTCGAGGGTGTAGTTGGGGTCGGAATCCGCCCGTCTCGAGTAGTGATCGGGCGATGTAATTGGTCAGGTTGCGGAAGCCGAGGGCCGAGCCGCGCAGGTGCTCGAGCCTGCCGTTCATGGCCTCGGTGGGGCCGTTGGACGTGCCGGGCCGGTCGAAGTAGGCGAGCACGTCGGCGGCGCGGCGCTTCAGGGTCCTGCCCAGCTTGCGCAGCTCGGTCAGGGCGGCTGGCACGGTGGAGCTGACGGAGGCGATGAGCTGGGCCATGAGCTGGCGACCATGTGCGCGGTCGGGGACGCGGTAGGCGGCGATCATGCGCTGGTAGACGGCCCAGGCGGCCTCGACCGCTACGTGGGTGTCGCCGTCGAACAGGCCCTCCAGGCGCTGGGACTGCTTCTCGGTGAGCAGGTCGGCGCCGGTGTGCAGGGTCCGGCGGGCGGCGTAGAGCGGATCGCCCTTGCGGCCCCGGTGCCCGCAGGTGTCCTGCTGGACACGGCGCCGGCAGTCATCGAGCGCGTCGCCAGCGAGGCGGACCACGTGAAAAGGATCCATGATGGCGACCGCGTCGGGCAGCTCTTCGGCGGCGGCGGTCTTGAACCCGGTGAAGCCGTCCATCGCGACGATCTCGACCCCGTCGCGCCAGTCCTGCGGCCGGCCCGCGAGCCACTGCTTGAAGGCGTGTTTCGAGCGGCCCTCGACCATGTCCAGCAGCCGGGACGGGCCGGTCCCCTCGCGAACAGCGGTGAGGTCGATGATCACGGTCACGAACCTGTCGCCGCGGCGGGTGTGGCGCCAGACATGCTCGTCGACACCGATGGCGCTGACGCCGTCGAACCGGGTCGGATCATCGATGAGGACGCGGCGTCCTTCGGTCAGGACCGCGGCGTTGGCGGTGTTCCACGAGACCCCCAGCCCCTCGGCGACACGAGCGACACTCAAGTGCTGGCACACGATCCCTTCCAGCGCCCACCGCAACCCGCGGCGGGAGAGCCGAGCGCGCGGCTCGGCCGCGGCGGTCGTGTCCTGACGCCACACGTGCCCGCAGCCCGTGCACCGGTACCGACGCACCCTCACCTCCAGCGTCGTGGGACGCCACCCCAAAGGCTCGTGAGCGAGCTCGCGCGTGACGGTGTCCCGCGCGACGCCCTCGCACCCGCACCGCCGGCACCAGCTGTCCGGTTCGACGACCCTGCAGGCCAGGACCGCCCGACCAGGCTCGATGCGCTGGCCGACGACCTCCAAGCCGAGCTCGTCCAGACGAGCGAACGTGGTCAGATCAGGGCGGGCGAAGGTAGCGTCAGGCACGTCGAGGTCTTCCCGGTGGGTGGCGTGAGAACCCCCATCATCGGAAGACCTCGACCCCTATCTGGACGCTGACACGCCGGCACCTCGCTCACCACCGCGCCAGGCCGTCTACACCCTCAATCCGGAAGAGCC
>NZ_JBUZNL010000018.1:0-50408 GCF_055326485.1 Georgenia sp. G2120
GTTGGGGTGACGGCGTGCCTTTTGAAGAATGAGCCTGCGAGTTAGTGGCGTGTGGCGAGGTTAACCCGTGTGGGGAAGCCGTAGCGAAAGCGAGTCCGAACAGGGCGTATGAGTCGCGCGTTCTAGACCCGAAGCGAAGTGATCTACCCATGGGCAGGTTGAAGCACGTGTAAGAGCGTGTGGAGGACCGAACCCACTTAGGTTGAAAACTGAGGGGATGACCTGTGGGTAGGGGTGAAAGGCCAATCAAACTTCGTGATAGCTGGTTCTCCCCGAAATGCATTTAGGTGCAGCGTTGCGTGCTTCTTGCCGGAGGTAGAGCTACTGGATGGCCGATGGGCCCTACAAGGTTACTGACGTCAGCCAAACTCCGAATGCCGGTAAGTGTGAGCGTGGCAGTGAGACTGCGGGGGATAAGCTTCGTAGTCGAGAGGGAAACAGCCCAGATCATCGGCTAAGGCCCCTAAGCGTGTGCTAAGTGGGAAAGGATGTGGAGTTGCAGTGACAACCAGGAGGTTGGCTTAGAAGCAGCCATCCTTGAAAGAGTGCGTAATAGCTCACTGGTCAAGTGATTCCGCGCCGACAATGTAGCGGGGCTCAAGCACACCGCCGAAGCCGTGGCACCACAGCATGTCCCTAGCCTTGGTTCAGGGGTTGTGGTGGGTAGGGGAGCGTCGCGTGGGAGGTGAAGCTGCGGGGTGACCCAGTGGTGGATCCTACGCGAGTGAGAATGCAGGCATGAGTAGCGAATGACGGGTGAGAACCCCGTCCGCCGAATGACCAAGGGTTCCAGGGCCAGGTTAATCCGCCCTGGGTTAGTCGGGACCTAAGGCGAGGCCGACAGGCGTAGTCGATGGACAACGGGTTGATATTCCCGTGACCGGCGAAGGACCGCCCATACCGAGTCCGGTGATGCTAACCACCCAAACCACTGTCATTGCCCTTCGGGGCGAGATGGTGGGGCGCGTGGGACCCGATCCGGTAGTAGGTAAGCGTATTAACAGGGGTGACGCAGGAAGGTAGCCGCGCGATCCTAATGGCTTGGATCGTTCAAGGGTGCAGGGCGAGACACAGGTAAATCCGTGTCTCATATAGCCTCAGGCCGGATGATGACACCGTATGGTGGAAAGTGGTGATCCTCTGCTGCCAAGAAAAGCCTCGACGCGAGGGACTAGCCGCCCGTACCCTAAACCGACTCAGGTGGTCAGGTAGAGAATACTAAGGCGATCGAGATAATCATGGTTAAGGAACTCGGCAAAATGCCCCCGTAACTTCGGGAGAAGGGGGGCCCTATGGGTGATCACCACTTGCGGGTGTGAGCCTGGCGGGCCGCAGAGACCAGGGAGAAGCGACTGTTTACTAAAAACACAGGTCCGTGCGAAGTCGCAAGACGATGTATACGGACTGACGCCTGCCCGGTGCTGGAAGGTTAAGAGGACGGGTCAACCCTCACGGGTGAAGCTCAGAATTTAAGCCCCAGTAAACGGCGGTGGTAACTATAACCATCCTAAGGTAGCGAAATTCCTTGTCGGGTAAGTTCCGACCTGCACGAATGGCGTAACGACTTCTCCGCTGTCTCGACCATGAACTCGGCGAAATTGCATTACGAGTAAAGATGCTCGTTACGCGCAGCAGGACGGAAAGACCCCGGGACCTTTACTATAGCTTGGTATTGGTGTTGGTTGCGGCTTGTGTAGGATAGGTGGGAGACTGTGAAGCATGCACGCCAGTGTGTGTGGAGTCATCGTTGAAATACCACTCTGGTCGTTACTAGCGTCTAACCTCGGTCCGTGATCCGGATCAGGGACATTGCCTGGTGGGTAGTTTAACTGGGGCGGTTGCCTCCTAAAGAGTAACGGAGGCGCTCAAAGGTTCCCTCAGCCTGGTTGGCAATCAGGTGTTGAGTGCAAGTGCACAAGGGAGCTTGACTGCGAGACAGACATGTCGAGCAGGGACGAAAGTCGGAACTAGTGACCCGGCGGTGGCTTGTGGAAGCGCCGTCGCTCAACGGATAAAAGGTACCCCGGGGATAACAGGCTGATCTTGCCCAAGAGTCCATATCGACGGCATGGTTTGGCACCTCGATGTCGGCTCGTCGCATCCTGGGGCTGGAGTAGGTCCCAAGGGTTGGGCTGTTCGCCCATTAAAGCGGTACGCGAGCTGGGTTTAGAACGTCGTGAGACAGTTCGGTCCCTATCCGCTGCGCGCGCAGGAAACTTGAGAAGGGCTGTCCCTAGTACGAGAGGACCGGGACGGACGAACCTCTGGTGTGCCAGTTGTTCCGCCAGGAGCATGGCTGGTTGGCTACGTTCGGGAGGGATAACCGCTGAAAGCATCTAAGCGGGAAGCCTGCTTCAAGATGAGGTTTCCACCACCTTTGGGTGGGAAGGCCCCCTATAGACCATGGGGTTGATAGGCCGGATGTGGAAGCGGCGAAAGTCGTGAAGCTGACCGGTACTAATTGGCCGACAACTTCCAACACCACGCCCCACACGAACTCTGTGTGTGGTGACTGGTTGAGAAGCGAGCACAACACATCAACAATTGCGCGTCCACTGTACGGTTCTGGAACCACCCACCCCCAGACACCAGCACACCCCTTGCGGGTTGGCTGCGTGTGTGTGGGTTGATAATTGGATGATTGGTTCCGCCAGGTTACGGCGGCAATAGCGAGGGGGAAACGCCCGGTCCCATTCCGAACCCGGAAGCTAAGCCCCTCAGCGCCGATGGTACTTCACGGGAGACCGTGCGGGAGAGTAGGACACCGCCGTACACACCATTACCGAAAGGCCCCCACCACAAGGTGGGGGCCTTTCGCGTTTCTCCGTCCTTTTGTGTCGGTCACGCGGAACTCTTCGTGATCCAACGTTGACGTCGAGCAGGAGGAGAGCGCCTGTGCCGACCGAATGTGGAGCCAGCGTCACCGTCGGTCGTCCTTCTGTGCTCGTGCCGCCTCCCGTAGTGTTCGGGGTTCGCGGGCAGACGAGATCCGGCGTCGAGCGCTCCACCCGAGAGTGCCGGCCGTGTCTGGTGAAGCAGGACCGCGTCAGCTTCGACAGGAGAACAGAGTGAGCGAGACCCCAGACGACAACGACCGCCGACCCGATCGGTCGAACGGTTCGCAGCGCGGACGGAACGACGACCAGCGTCGTCAGTCGAGCTCACGTGGCGGTGCACAGCGGGGTGGCCGCCGGTGGGAGGACCGTCCCCCTCGTCGTGACGGTGACCAGCGCTCATTCGGCAATCGTGATGACCGCGGTCCTCGCCGTGATGGGCACCGTCCGCAGGGTGGCGGTCGTCGGTGGGAGGAGCGCCCGCCTCGCCGTGACGGCGAGCGTTCCTACGGGGATCGCAACGACCGTGGTCCTCGCCGGGACGGAGACCGCCCCGAGGGTGGCGGCCGCCGCTGGGAGGAGCGCCCGCCCCGTCGCGATGGTGATCGTTCCTACGGCAATCGTGATGATCGCGGTGACCGGGGTCCCCGTCGTGACGGCGACCGACCGCAGGGTGGCGGCCGCCGCTGGGAGGAGCGCCCGCCCCGTCGCGATGGTGATCGTTCCTACGGCGACCGGAACGACCGTGGTCCTCGCCGGGACGGAGACCGCCCCGAGGGTGGCGGTCGTCGGTGGGAGGATCGCCCGCCTCGTCGCGATGGCGAGCGTTCCTACGGGGACCGCAACGACCGTGGTCCTCGCCGGGACGGTGGCCGCCCCCAGGGTGGCGGCCGTCGATGGGAGGACCGTCCCCCGCGTCGCGATGGCGAGCGTTCCTACGGGGATCGCAATGACCGGGGTCGTCGTCGTGACGGTGACCGACCGCAGGGTGGCGGCCGCCGCTGGGACGACCGACCGCCCCGGCGTGACGGCGAGCGTTCCTACGGCGACCGAGGTGACCGGGGACCCCGTCGAGATGGCGAGCGCTCCTTCGACCGAGGGCGACGCGACGACCGGAACGACCGGCAGGTCGGCCACGGTCGCCCGGGGCAGGAGCGGCGTGCGGCCGGCCCGCAGGCGCCGGACATCCCCGAGGACATCACCGCGCAGATGCTTGACCGCGACGCGCGCCGCGAGCTCCTCACGCTCTCGAAGACCAACGGGGACACGGTCGCGCGTCACCTCGTGATGGCGGGCATCTTGCTCGAGGACGACCCCGAGCGCGCTTACGAGCACGCCCAGGCTGCCGGCCGAGGTGCGGGACGCGTGGCCACGGCTCGCGAGGCCGTCGCCATCACCGCATACGCCACCGGCCGGTTCGCGGAGGCCCTCAAGGAACTGCGCGCCGTACGCCGCCTGGCGGGCCGCGACGACCACCGCGTGATGGAGGCCGACTGTGAGCGAGGCCTCGGCCGACCCGAGCGGGCACTGAGCGTCATCGCGGAGACCGACACGACCGTGCTCTCGGACGCCGAGAAGGCCGAGCTCGCGATCGTCGCCTCCGGGGCGCGCGCGGACCTCGGCGAGAACGAGGCCGGACTCCTCATCCTCCGCACCGTCCAGCTGGACGCGATCAAGGACCCGGCGATCAGGTCCCGCCTGGACTCCGTGATCGCCGACCGCCTCGACGAGGTGGGTCGTTCCGACGAGGCCACCGAGCTCCGCGGCCGCATCACCGTGCCCACGGACGACGCCAGCGACTCGTTCGATGTCATCGACCTTCAGCCCGAGGACATCGACGACGAGCCGCCGGCGCGCCCAGCGGCGCCGCAGGAGACCGTCGAGCCCAGTGCCGAGGGTGACTCGACTGCCGCGGACGAGGACGCGACCGAGGAGTCGTCGTCCACGCCTACGGGCGACGAGGACACCGGTGGACCGGAGCTCGAGTCCGAGGAGTCCGCTGAGTCCGATTCGGAGTCTGCTGTTGAGCCCGAGTCCGAGCCGGCGCCCTCGTCTGACGAGGATGCTGAGGCTGCGCCCGAGGCGCAGTCGGGGCCGGAGATTGAGGCCGAGCCGGAGGCGGAGCAGGGGATGCTCGACCTCGGGTTCGACCTGGGCGGCGACGGACCGCAGGACGAACGCCCCGCGGACGAGGAGCCGGGTTCAGGCACCATGGACCGGTGACTCTTCGCGGATCCGACCAGCCCCTGCACCTCGCGCACGACGTCGCGCTCATCGACCTCGACGGCGTCTGCTACCGGGGCGACGACCCCGTGGAGCACGCCGCGGAGTCGCTCACCGCGGCGCGCGAAGGCGGGCTGGCCGCCCGCTTCGTCACCAACAACGCCTCGCGCGAGCCGGGCACGGTGGCGGATCACCTCACCGAGCTCGGCATCGCGACCGAGCCGGACGAGGTCGTCACCGCCGCCCAGGCCGGCGCGGCCCTGCTCGCGGAGCGCTTCCCGGAGGGCTCGCCGATCCTCGTGGTCGGCGGCGCCGGGCTGCGCACCGCGGTCGCCGAGCGCGGCATGCGGATCGTGTCGGCGGCCGACGACGAGCCGGTCGCCGTCATCCAGGGCTGGGACCCGAACCTGTCCTGGGGCCCGCTCGCCGAGGCCTGCTACGCGATCGAGCGGGGCGCGGCCCACATCGCCACCAACCTCGACTTCAGCATCCCCAAGCCCGGTGGGATCGCCCCCGGCAACGGCGCGTTCGTCGACGTCGTCGCGCGCGTGTCCGGCTCGCAGCCGATCTCCACGGGCAAGCCGGAGCCCGAGATCTTCGAGACGGCCGCCCGCCGCGCCGGCGGCACCGCGCCGATCATCCTCGGCGACCGGCTCGACACCGACATCCGCGGCGCCGTGTCCGCGGGCATGGCGTCGCTGCACGTGCTCACCGGGGTCGACGACGCGCGCAACGTCGTCCTCGCCGACCCGATCGAGCGACCCACCTACCTCGCGATCGACCTGCGCGACCTCCTCGTGGCGCACCCCGAGGTCACGGGGTCGACCGCAGGCGGATCGGATGGCGCTGACACGGCCGACACCGACTCGGCCACCGCCGCCTCGACCGTCTGGACGGCCGGCAGCGCCCACGCGCACGTCGCCGACGGCGTCCTCCACCTCGACGACGGGACCGGCACCGCCACCCCGCTCGGCACGCCCGCAGGCAGCGCGCCCCCCGCGCCGGTCACCGTCAGCCTCGACGGCTACCGCGCCCTCGCGGCCGCCGCCTGGGCCTCCGCCGACGCGGGCGCGCCGCTGGATCCACAGGTGGTCCCCGAGCTGGTGGTCGAGCGGCGATAACCTGGCCCGGATGAGCGAGCAGCCCCGGCCCACCCCCGCGTCCGTCCGCGGCGACGACCGCCTGCCCGCGGACCTCGCCGAGCGGGACCTCGACGCCCAGGCGGACGCCCTCGAGGCCCTGCACGGCACGCTCCAGGCCCGACTGGCCCAGGACGGCGGCTGAGGTGGCGCGCCTGACGCGCATCGACGCCGAGCTCGTCCGCCGCAAGCTCGCCCGCTCGCGCCAGC
Source organism: Georgenia sp. G2120 (assembly GCF_055326485.1). NCBI lineage: Bacteria > Bacillati > Actinomycetota > Actinomycetes > Allobogoriellales > Allobogoriellaceae > Georgenia > Georgenia sp. G2120. The sequence continues at coordinate 6,407 of NZ_JBUZNL010000018.1, forward strand.
ACGCCGCAGAGCTCATCGTGGCCCACCGGGTCACGCTCGACGGCGAACCCGTGGTCAAGCCGGCACGTCAGGTCGACCCCGCGCAGGCGATCGTCGTGCGCGAGAGCGAGCAGGTCGACGACTACGTCTCCCGCGGCGCCCACAAGCTCGTCGGCGCCCTCGACGCTCTCGCCGCGCGCGGCACCCCGATCGACCCGACCGGGCGGCGCTGCCTCGACGCCGGCGCGTCCACGGGCGGCTTCACCGACGTCCTCCTGCGCCGCGGGGCGGCCGAGGTCGTCGCCGTCGACGTCGGGTACGGGCAGCTCGCCTGGTCCCTGCGCACCGACGACCGCGTCACCGTCCTCGAGCGCACGAACGTCCGCACCCTGGACCCGGCGGCGGTCGCACCGGCGCCGAGCCTCGTCGTCGGGGACCTGTCCTTCATCTCCCTCGGACTCGTCCTGCCCGCTCTGGCGGGCGCCGCCTCGGACGACGCCGATCTCCTGCTCATGGTCAAGCCCCAGTTCGAGGTCGGGAAGGACGCGCTCGGCACCGGGGGAGTCGTGCGGGACCCGGAGCAGCGGGCGGCCACCGTGGTCGACGTCGCGCGCTCCGCGCAGACCCTGGGCCTCGACACGTGGGCGATCGTCCCGAGCCCCCTGCCCGGGCCGGCCGGGAACGTCGAGTACTTCGTCGCGCTGCGCCGCGACGCGGAGCAGCCCCTCACCGGCGACGCGCTGACCGAGGCCGCGCGCGCCGCCGTCGCCGAGGGACCCGCCGGGAAGGAGGCCGCACGATGACGGAACCCCCCAAGCACCGGGCCAGCGAGACCGCCCGCGACGGCGCGCGCGAGGTCGTCCTGCTCTACCACCCCACCCGGCCCGACGCGCACGCGGCCGCGACGTCCGTGCACGAGGGACTGACCTCGGCCGGGCTGTCCGTGCGCGCCGTCAGCCCCGCGAGCGACGCCGAGCCCCGGCCGGACACCATGGTCGAGGGGGCCGAGCTCGTCGTGGTCCTCGGCGGCGACGGGTCGATCCTCACCGGCACCGAGCTCGCGCGCCCGCACGGCGTGCCCGTGCTCGGCGTCAACCTCGGTCACGTCGGCTTTCTCGCGGAGGCCGAGCCCGAGGCGCTGCCGGAGGTCGTGCGCCGCATCGTCGCTCGCGACTATCTGGTCGAGGAGCGCATGACCGTCGACGTCACGGTCCGCACGCCCGACGGCGCCACCCACCATGGGTGGGCCCTCAACGAGGCCGCGGTCGAGAAGGGGCCCGAGGGACGGATGGTCGAGGCCGCGCTCGGGGTCGACGGTCGCGGGCTGTCGACGTTCGCCTGCGACGCCGTCGTGCTCGCCACGCCCACCGGCTCGACCGCCTACGCCTTTTCCGCTGGCGGGCCGATCGTCTGGCCCGGCCTCGAGGCGCTGCTCGTGGTGCCCGTGGCCGCGCACGCCCTGTTCACCCGGCCGATGGTCGTGGGCCGCGAGTCCGTCCTCGAGGTCGAGATCCTCGCCGAGGCGCGCGGGACGGCCGTGGTGCGGTGCGACGGGCGGCGCACGATCGAGGCCCCGCCCGGCTCGCGCATCGAGGTCCGCCGCGGCACGCGACCGGCGCTCCTCGCGCTGCTGAGCGAGGCGCCCTTCTCCGGGCGGCTCGTGGCCAAGTTCGACCTCCCGGTCACCGGCTGGCGCGGCGGCCTCATGACCGCGGCCCCCCAGGACCAGGGCTCGAGCGCGTCCGGTGTCGAAGGCTCACCCGGTGTCGACAGTGCGGCCCAGCAGGAGGACACGGGCAAGGGCTTACCGGGTGTCGAGGGCTCACCCGGTGTCGAGAGTGCGGTTCAGGACGGTGGCGCGGCCGACGAGGACCAGGGGGCGGCCCCGTGATCGAGCGCGTGAGCATCGAGGACCTCGGCGTCATCGCCCGCGCCCACCTCGACCTCGGCCCGGGCCTGACCGCCCTGACCGGCGAGACCGGCGCGGGCAAGACGATGGTCCTCTCCTCGCTGCGGCTCCTCCTCGGGCACAAGGCGGATCCAGCGATCGTGCGGCACGGGGCGGAGCGCGCCGTCGTCGAGGGGGAGTGGTCCGTCCCCGACGATGCGCCGGCCCGCGACCTTGCGGCGGATGCCGGGGCCGAGCTCGACGACGACGTCCTCCTTGTGGCCCGCACCGTCTCCGCCCAGGGCCGCTCCCGCGCCCACGCCGGCGGCCGCACCGTGCCCGCCGCACTGCTCACCGACATCGGGGACGGCCTCGTCACCGTCCACGGCCAGGCCGACCAGCTCCGGCTGCGCGAGCCCGCCCGGCAGCGCGCCGCCCTCGACACCTTCGGCGGCGCCGACCACCTGGCGCTCGTCACCGCCGCGGCCGAGGCCCACGCGGCCGTCGTCGCCGCGCGGGCCGCCCTCGAGGAGCGCACCGCCGACGAGGGCCGCCGCCTCGCGGAGATCGCCGCGCTGACCCGGGTCGCCGAGCTCGTCGCCGCCGCCGACCCCAGCCCGGGCGAGGACGAGGAGCTGCGCGCCGCCTCCCTGCGCCTCGAGCACGCCGAGGCCTTACGGACCGCCGCGACCGAGGCACGCGGCGCCGTCGCCGGGGACGAGGACAGCGCGACCCCGGGGGCCTCGGCGCTCGTCGCCCAGGCCGCCCACGCCCTGGCCGCCGCGAGCGGCCACGACCCGGCCCTGACCGCGCTCGCCGAGCGGGTCGCCGCCGTCGGCCCGCTGCTCGACGACGCGGCGGTCGAGCTCGCCGGCTACCTCGACGGGCTCGACGCCGACCCCTCTGCGCTCGACACCGTGCACGCCCGCCGCGCCGAGCTCGGCCGCCTCATCCGCGACCTCGGGGTCGGGGGAGTCGACGAGGCCCTCGAGCAGGCCGAGCGGGCCGCCCTCCGCCTCGCGCAGATCGACGGCCCGGCCGCCGAGCCCGAGGCCCTCGCCGCCGCCGTCACCGAGGCGGAGGCCGCCCGCGAGCGCGCCGCCACCGCGCTCACCGCCTCCCGGAGGGCAGCCGCCGAGCGGCTGACCGCCGCCGTCGACGCCGAGCTCACGGGCCTGGCCATGCCCGGCGCCCGCCTCGGCATCGACCTGCAGGAGCTTCCCGAGCCCGGCCCGCACGGCGCCGAGGAGGTCGTCCTCACCCTGGCCACCCACCCGAGCGCGCCCGCCCGCCCGCTCGGCCAGGCGGCGTCGGGCGGTGAGCTCTCCCGCGTCATGCTCGCCCTCGAGGTCTGCCTCGCCACCGAGGCCGGCGGCGAGGCCCGCACGTTCGTGTTCGACGAGGTCGACGCCGGGGTCGGCGGCCGCGCAGCCGTCGAGGTCGGCCGCCGCCTCGCGGGGCTCGCCGAGCGCCACCAGGTCGTCGTCGTCACCCACCTCGCCCAGGTCGCCGCGTTCGCCACCGACCACCTCGTCGTCACCCGCGGGGAGGACGGCGTCACCGACGTGGTGCGGGCGCACGGGGACGCGAGGGTCGTCGAGCTGGCCCGCATGCTCGCAGGTCAGGATGACTCCGACGCGGCGCGCGCACACGCGGCAGAGCTGCTCTCGCTGGCCGGCGTGTCACCATGACGCGGTGAGGCTCTTCCAGCGACCGGCGCGGCGATCGTCCGCCGACCCCGTGGGAGTGGCGGGACCCGCCCGCGTGGACACCCGCACGAAGCGCCTGACATCCCGCCTGCGCCACGGCGACGTGGCCGTCATCGACCACGTCGACATCGACCGGGTCGCCGCCGAGTCCCTCGTGGCCGCCCGGCCCGTCGCCGTCCTCAACGCCGCCGAGTCCACCTCCGGGCGCTACCCCAACGCGGGTCCGTCGATCCTCGTCGATGCCGGCATCGTGCTGGTCGACGACGTCGGCGAGCACCTGATGGAACTCTCCGAGGGCTCGCAGGTCGATGTCCACCCCGACGGGTCGATCCACTCCGGCGGCGAGCTCGTGGGCCGCGGCGTGGTCCAGGACGACGCGACGATCGCCGAGGACCAGCGGCGGGCGCGGGCCGGGATCTCCGAGCAGCTGAAGAAGTTCGCGACGAACACGATGGAGTACGTCGAGCTCGAGCAGGACCTCATCATCGACGGCATCGGGATCCCCGCGGTGCGCACCGTGTTCGACGGCCGGCACGTCCTCATCGTGGTGCGCGGGTACCACTACAAGGAGGACCTCGCGATGCTGCGGCCCTACGTGCGGGAGTTCCGCCCGCTCATCGTGGGGGTCGACGGCGGGGCCGACGCGGTGCTCGAGTTCGGGCTGCGGCTCGACATGATCGTCGGGGACATGGACTCCGTGTCCGACGAGGCGCTGCGCTCCGGCGCGGAGATCCTCGTCCACGCCTACCGCGACGGCCGCGCGCCCGGCCAGGCCCGCGTCGAGGAGCTCGGGGTCGACCACGTGGTGGTCCCCGCCACCGGCACGTCCGAGGACGTCGCCATGCTGCTCGCCGACGAGAAGGGCGCGAGCGTCATCGTGGCCGTCGGCACGCACAACACGCTCAACGAGTTCCTCGACAAGGGGCGCGCCGGCATGGCGTCGACCTTCCTCACCCGCCTGCGGGTGGGCTCCAAGCTCATCGACGCCAAGGGCGTCTCCCGGCTCTACCGCACGCGCATCTCCGGCTGGCTCCTCGTGCTGCTCGTCCTCGCGGGCCTGCTCGCCCTTGGCGCCGCCGTGCTCGCCACGACGGCGGGCCAGGCGTTCCTCGAGCTCGCCGCCACGCGCTGGGGCGACCTCGTGGCGTGGGTGCGCTCGCTGTTCGGGTCCGGGTGAGCATGGGCTGGGTGAACTCGGCCCTCGTGGGCACGCGCACGGTGCGCACGACCGGTAGCGGGGGAGACGCATGATCGACTTCAAGTTCCACGTGGTCTCGCTGATCGCGGTGTTCATGGCGCTGGCCGTGGGCATCCTGCTCGGCGCGGGACCGCTCGGCGGCGCCCTTGGCGACACGCTGCGCGGCCAGGTCCAGGACCTGCGCGCCGACCGCGAGGCCATGCGCGAGGAGCTGACCCAGACGCAGGGCGACCTCGACTCGGTCAACACCCTGCTCGAGCAGGGCGGGCCGCGACTCGTCGAGGGCACCCTCGACGGCGGGCGGGTCGCCCTGCTGTCCACCCCCGGCGCCAACGGCGACGACTTCACCGCCGTGGAGGAGTCGCTCACCGCCGCCGGCGCCGACATCGTGGTCGAGGGCGTCCTGTCCGAGGCCCTGACCACCCCGTCGATGGGCGACGAGCGCATCGACCTCGTCGAGCAGGTCGCCCCCGACGCCGACCCGGACGACGACCCGGTCGCCGTGCTCGGCGGCGCGATCGCCGACGCCCTGACCGTGGGCCACGACGAGACGGGCGCGATCGACGACGTGGCGGCCGACGGCGAGATCCTCGACCGCATCCTCGGCACCGGCTCCGACCTCGTCAGCCTTCAGACGGACCCGGAGGACCGCGCCGACATCCTCGTCATCGTCGGCGCCCGCGCCGAGCCGGAGCCCGAGGGGGACCCCGCCGAGGACTCCGACGAGGACGGCACCCCGGACGTCCAGGCCGAGGCCGCCGAGCAGCGCATCGCGCACATCACCGCGCTCCAGGCCTACGGCGCGATGGCGGACGAGGGGCCGCTCGTGCTCGTCGGGTCCGCCGAGTCCACGCGTGACCTCGTCGGCGTGCTGCGGGAGGACCTCTCGCTCGCGCCCGGGGCCACGACCGTCGACTCGGTCGGCTCTGTCTCCTCCGCCGTCCTCACGCCGCTCGCGGTGGCCGCCACGCTCGACGGAGTGGTCGAGCAGTACGGGTTCGACGACGGGGCCGAGGCGGTCCTGCCTCCCGCGGCGCCCGCGCCGGCCGAGCGGCTGGCCGACGAGGAGCCGTCCGCGGTCGACCCCGAGTCTCCGACCGTCGGGGAGTCGCCGACCGGGGGGTCCGGCGAGAGCGCGTCCCAGGGCGGGACGTCGTGAGCTCGGCACGGGCCGGCGGTCGGTTGCGCACCGCCGTCGTGGCGCTCGGCGCCGCGGCGCTCGGTGCTGGCGTCACCGCGGCCGCGCGCCGCATCCTCGGGTCCCGCCCGCCGCGCGGTGCCGAGGTGTGGACGCGGACCAACCACGCGGGCGACCCGGTCTCCCTGCTCGGCGGGCTCGCCGCGGGGGCGGCCGTCACCGGGATCGGGCCGCTGCTCGCCCCCTGCACGCCGGTCGGCCCGCGCCTCGCGCTCGCCGCCACTGCGGCCGGGGGAGCCGCAACGGCGGCCGGCGTCCTCGACGACCACGGCGAGGACCTCACCGGCGTCCCCACCGGCCGGGCCAAGGGACTCACGGGCCACCTCGGGGCTCTCGCTCGCGGCGAGGTGACGACCGGGGCGCTGAAGATCGCGGTGGTCGGCGCGGGGGCGTCCGCGGCCGCCCTGCTGCTCCCGGGCCCGCGGCCGCTCATCGGCCGCCTCGCCGACGCCGCCCTCGTGGCCGGCTGCGCCAACCTCGCCAACCTCTTCGACCTGCGGCCCGGCCGCGCGCTCAAGGTGGCCGGGATCGTGCTCGCGCCGGTCGCTCTCGCGCCCGTGGTGCTCGGCCCGGACGCTGCCGGCTCCACCGCAGCCAGGTCCACCGCAGCCGCCAGGGCCACTGACGCGGCTGCCGGCCGCGCCACCCTCGCCGCCGGCGCGCTCGGTGTCATCGGCGCCTCGCTCCCGGCCGACCTCGCCGCGCGGGACATGCTCGGCGACACCGGGGCCAACCCGCTCGGCGCGATCGTCGGCGTCGTGCTCGCGGCGGACCCGTCGGCCGCGCGGCGGGGCATCGCTCTGGGCGCCGTCGTCGGGCTCACGCTCGCCTCCGAGCGGATCTCGTTCACCGCCGTCATCGACTCCGTGCCCGTCCTGCGGGCCATCGACCGCGCGGGCCGCGCGGCCTGAGCCGTGGGCACCGAGGACCCCCCGGGCGGGCCACGGACCGGGCGCGCACCCGCCGACGACGGATCGACGTCGGGCACGGGCTCCGGCCACCCTCCGACGACGGACGCCGCCCCCGAGGGGGCGTCCCGACGCACGACCGCCGGCTCTCCCGTCCTCGCCGGGGCGCTCGGCGCCGCCGGCCTCATCGCCGTCCTCACCCTCGCCTCCCGCGCCGCCGGGTTCGCGCGCTGGCTCGTCCAGTCCTGGGTCCTCGGCAGCTCGGCCACCGCCGACGCCTACGCCAAGGCCAACACCGTCCCCAACGTCCTCTTCGAGATCGCGGCCGGCGGGGCGCTCGTCGGCCTCGTCGTCCCCCTCCTCGCCGCGCCGCTCGCCCAGGGCCTACGCGACGAGACCGGCCGCCGCGCGTCCGCCCTGCTCAGCTGGACGATCGCGATCCTCGCCCCCGTCGGCCTCCTCGTGGCCGTCCTCGCCCGCCCGCTCGCCGGGCTCCTCCTCGGCTCCGACGCCCCGGCCGAGAGCCTCGACCTCACCGCCACCTTCCTGCGGATCTTCGCCGTCCAGGTTCCGCTCTACGGGGTGGGCACGGTCCTCACGGGCGTCGCGCAGGCCCACCGCCGCTTCGCCTGGCCGGCCCTCGCCCCGCTGCTGTCCTCGCTCGTGGTCATCGCGACGTACGGCGCCGTCGGGCTGCTCGGCGGCCCCGCGACCGACGACCCCGCGACGATCGCCCCCACGATCGTCGCGATCCTCGGCTGGGGCACCACCGCCGGTGTCCTCGCGATGAGCCTCGCGCCCGCCCTCGCCCTGCGCGGCCTCGGCCTGCGCTGGCGCCCCACGCTCCAGCTCGGCGCCGACCTGCGCCGCCGCGCCCTCGCCCTCGCCGGGGCGGGCCTCACCGCGCTGCTCGCCCAGCAGGTCGCCGTCCTCGCCGTCCTGCGCGCAACCTCCGCCGTGCCTGGCAGCTACAACGTGTGGCAGTACGCGCAGGCCGCCTACCTCCTGCCCTACGCGGTGCTCGCCGTCCCGCTCGTCACCGCCATGGCGCCCCGCATCGCCGAGCTCGCCGCCGACTCCGTGGCCCGCGCCGCCCCCGTGGTCGCCCGCTCGGCGCGCGCCGTCACCGCCGCCGGGGCTCTCGGTGCCGGCGCGCTCGTGGCCGTCGCTCCCGCCGTCACCGCCATCTTCTCCGCCCGGTTCGACATGCCGGGCATGACCCCCACCCTCACGGTCCTCGCCCTCGGCCTGCCGGGTTTCGCGCTCCTCCTGCACGCCCAGCGCTCGCTCTACGCCGTCCACCGCGCCCGCCTCGCGACGATCCCCGCCCTCGTCGGCTGGCTCGTCACCGCCCTCGCCACGGTGGTCGCGGGCCTCGCCGCCGCCGGCGCCTCGAGCGGGACCCTCCTCTCGCTCCTCGCCGCGGCCTCGAGCGCCGGCATGACGCTCGCCGGCGTCCTCGCGGCCATCTGCCTCGCCCGCGCCCTCGGCGGCCCGGCCCTCTCCGGGCTCGTCCGCACCGCCGCGACGGCGGTCCTCGGCGCCGCGTTCGCCGGCCTCGCCGGCCGGTGGGTCACCGACCTCACGCTCGGCGACGGCCTGCTCCGGGCGGTGCTCGCCGTCCTCGCGGGCGGCCTCGTGGGGCTCGCTCTCTGGGTCGGGGTCATGCTCGTCGCCGACCGCCAGGCGCTCCAGCTCCTCCGCCGCCGGGGGAGGGGTACCGGCGAGGACGCGACCACCTCGCACGACGACGAGACCCGCGACGACGAACCCCGCGCCTCCGCGACCGATGACGAGGCGGACCGCCCCGCCGACCCAGGGAAGGGACACGCATGAGGATCCTCCAGGTGACCGGCACGACCACCGGGGGCGTGGCCCGCCACGTGGCCCAGGCGATCGACGTGCTGACCGGCGCCGGGCACGACGTCCGCATGGCCGGCCCGGCCGACGTCGTCGCGGGCGCCGCCGTCCCCACCGCCACCATCGACCTGCGCGACCGCCCCTCGGCCGCCGACGCCGCCACCGTGCGCCGCCTGCGCCACCTCGCCGCCGGCGCCGACGTCGTCCACGCCCACGGCCTGCGCGCCGGCGCCGCCGCCGTCCTCGCGACCCGCTCGCTGCCTCACCGCCCCCGCCTGGTCGTCACCGAGCACAACCTCGCCGTCGGGTCCGCCCGCGTCCGCGCGATCGCCACCGGGCTCGAGGCGGTCGTCGCGCGCGGCGCCGACGTCGTCCTGCCCGTCGCCCCCGACCTCGCCGACCGCGCCCGCCGCCTCGGCGCCCGGTGCGTCGAGGTCGCCGTCATCCCCGCCCCCGAGCCGCGCCCCGCGACCACACCGGCCGACCAGGTCCGCCGCGACCTCGGCCTGCTCGACGGCCAGCGCCTCGTCCTCGCCGTGGCCCGGCTCGCCCCCCAGAAGGGCCTCGACCTCCTCGTCGACGCCGCCGCGCTCACCGAGGACCTCCTGCCCACCCGGGAGGACGGCGCGCCCGCCGCCCAGTGGTGCATCGCCGGCGGCGGACCGCTCGGCCCCGAGGTCTCCGCCGCCGCGACCGGGGCCGGCGCGCCCGTGCGGGTCCTCGGCGCCCGGTCGGACATCCCCGACCTGCTCGCCGCCGCCGACGTCGTCGTCTCGACCTCGGTCTGGGAGGGGCAGCCGATCTCGCTGGGGGAGGCGATGCACGCGGGCGCCGCCGTCGTGGCGACGGACGTCGGGGGGACGGGTCTCGTCGTCGGGGGAGCAGCCCTCCTGACCGGTCGCGACGCGGCCGAGGTGAGCTCCGGCGTCGGGCAGGTTCTTCTCGACGCCGACCTCGCGGACCGGCTGCGGGGCCTCGCACGCGAGCGGTCCGGCGAGCTGCCCACGGAGGGTGACCTGTACCGCCAGCTCGTCTCCGCCTACGGCCCCGGCCCGCGCTGCTAGTCTCGAAGCCCGTGGCACCCACTTCGCACCGGCCGCTGCCCGGCACCTCGGTCCCCAAGCAGATCTTCGTGACCGGTGGGGTGGTGTCCTCCCTCGGCAAGGGCCTCACGGCCTCCTCGCTCGGCCGGCTGCTGCGCTCGCGCGGCCTGCGGGTCGTCATGCAGAAGCTCGACCCGTACATCAACGTGGACCCGGGCACGATGAACCCGTTCCAGCACGGCGAGGTGTTCGTCACCGATGACGGCACCGAGACCGACCTCGACATCGGCCACTACGAGCGTTTCCTCGACATCGAGCTCTCCGGTCGCGCGAACGCGACCACCGGCCAGGTCTACTCCGAGGTCATCGCGCGCGAGCGGCGCGGCGAGTACCTGGGGGACACCGTCCAGGTCATCCCGCACATCACCGACGAGATCAAGGCCCGGATGCGCGCGCAGGCCGCGCCCACCGACGGCAGCGAGCCGCCGGACATCATCATCACCGAGATCGGCGGCACGGTCGGCGACATCGAGTCCCAGCCGTTCCTCGAGGCCGCGCGGCAGGTCCGCCAGGACGTCGGGCGCGAGCACGTGTTCTTCCTCCACGTCTCGCTCGTGCCCTACATCGCGGCCTCCGGCGAGCTGAAGACCAAGCCCACCCAGCACTCCGTGGCCGAGCTGCGCTCGATCGGTATCCAGCCCGACGCCCTCGTCTGCCGCACCGACCGGGCGCTGCCGGAGGGCGTGAAGAACAAGATCGCCTCGATGTGCGACGTCGAGCGGGAGGCCGTGGTCGAGTGCCCGGACGCGCCCTCGATCTATCAGATCCCCCGGGTGCTGCACTCCGAGGGGCTCGACGCCTACGTGGTGCGTCGTCTCGGTCTGTTCTTCCGCGACGTCGACTGGACCGAGTGGGACCGGCTCCTCGACCGGGTCAACCACCCCCGGCACGACGTCGAGGTCGCCCTGGTGGGCAAGTACATCGACTTGCCCGACGCCTACCTGTCCGTCACCGAGGCGATCCGCGCCGGCGCGTTCGAGCACCGCGCCCACGCGAACATCCGCTGGGTCGAGTCCGACCGGTGCGACACCCCCGAGGGGGCGCGCGAGGCCCTCGCCGGCGTCGACGCCGTGCTCGTGCCCGGCGGATTCGGCGTGCGCGGGATCGAGGGCAAGCTCGGCGCCCTGACCTGGGCCCGGGAGAACCAGGTGCCCACGCTCGGCATCTGCCTCGGCCTGCAGTGCATGGTCATCGAGGCCGCCCGCTCGCTCCTCGGGCTGAAGGCGGCGAGCTCGACCGAGTTCGACCCCGAGACGGACGAGCCCGTCATCGCGACCATGGCCGAGCAGGCCCGGTTCGTCGAGGGCGGCGGGGGCGACATGGGCGGCACCATGCGCCTCGGCTCCTACAAGGCCGCGCTGACCCCCGGGTCGGTGGTGGCCGAGACCTACGGCGCGACCGAGGTCTCCGAGCGGCACCGCCACCGCTACGAGGTCAACAACGCCTACCGCGACCGCCTCGAGGAGGTCGGGCTCAGGATCACCGGCACGCTGCCCGAGGGGAACCTCGTCGAGTTCGTCGAGCTCGACCGCGAGCAGCACCCGTACTACGTGGCCACCCAGGCGCACCCCGAGTTCAAGTCCCGCCCGACGCGCGCCCACCACCTGTTCGCCGGGCTCATCGGCGCGGCGGTCGAGCGGCAGCGCGCGACGCGGCTCCTCGAGATCGACGACTCCTCGGTCGAGAGTGCGGGTCAGGGCGGTGGCGCTCCTGTCGAGAGTGCGGTTGAGGCCGGCGGTTCTCCTGTCGAGAGTGCGGCTCAGGGCGGGGACGACGCGTGACCGGTGAGCCCCTGGCCGACGCCGACGACCACCGCCACGTGGTCCAGGCCGACCGCCTGCTCGATGGGCGGATCTTCGACATCGTCGGGGACACCGTCGAGCTGAGCCCCGGCGGGCCGACCGTGCGCCGCGAGTACCTCGTCCACCCCGGCGCCGTCGCCATCGTGGCCCTGCGGGGCGACGACGACGCCCCCGAGGTCCTCCTCGTCTCCCAGTACCGGCACGCCTCGCGCGCGTTCCTGCACGAGATCCCCGCCGGGCTGCTCGACGTCCCCGGCGAGGACCCGGTCGAGGCCGGCCGCCGCGAGCTCGCGGAGGAGGCCGACCTGCGCGCCGGCAGCTGGCACGTCCTCGCCGACGTCCTGCTCTCGCCCGGCGCCACCAACGAGTGCGTCCGCGTCCTGCTCGCCCGCGACCTCACCGAGGTGCCCGCGGGGGAGCGGCACGAGCGCGAGGACGAGGAGTCGGAGATGGTGGCGCGCTGGGTGCCGCTCGCCGACGCCGTCGCCGCCGTCCTCGACGGCCGGATCCACAACGGCGCCACGGCGCTCGGCCTGCTCGCCGCCGAGACGTCCCGCGCGCGGGGGTGGGCCGATCTGCGGCCCGCCGACGCCCCGTGGACGCTGCGGCGCTACCGGTCCACCGACGGATCGCCCGACGGCGCACTGACCGGCCTCCCGCCCGAGCACCGGTAGCCGCGGGCCTTCCCGTCACCGACGGGCGTCGAGCCTCGTCTCCTCGTGGCGCAGCAGGTACCGCATGAGGAGCCAGGCCGGCACGCCGATGAGTACGGCCAGCACCGCGCCGAGGATCAGGCCGGTCGGGAAGTCGTCGGTCACCAGGCCGCCGATCGCACCGCCGACGACGAGCACGACGGCGATGACCAGCGGGCTCCAGCGGGCGATCGCGAGCTGGGCGCGGGTGGCCGCTCGCGTCGTGGATCTCGTCGGTCGCTCGGGAGTCGTGGGAGCGCGCGGTCCCTCCGGCGCCGGGTCGTTCGTCGTCGTCGGGGGTCTCGTCGTCGGGGCGTTCCCGATCCGGATGTGATGCCCGGCGGACGCGAGCGGGTCGAGGTCGTCGACGCGCCGGCCGACGATCCAGTGCGACGCGGCCGCGAGGAACTCGCCGGGCCGTGAGCCGCCCCGGTGGAGGTCGGGCGTCTCGAAGGGCAGCGGCGTGCCCCAGCTCATGCCGTAGGCGTCCTCGAGGTCCGCGGCGTCGTCATCCTCGTTGAGGACGACGTACCGCTCGCCCTCGGGACCGGCGTAGGTCAGCTCCACGAAGCCGACCGTGTCGTCGTACGTGAGATCCACCCGTACGTACGCGTCGTCCGGCGGCCGTGCGATCGCCGTGTGCCAGTCGGTCTCGAGGTCGCGCGACGGGAACGTGAGGATCGTGTCCCCGACGACGAGAATCCGGAACGACGACGCCGTGCGGTCCGCAGCCGGCACGAGGACCAGGTCGCCGCGGCCGAGCAGGGAGCGGGCGGCGGCGAGGGCGCGGTCGGCGTCGGCCGAGGCGTGTTCGGCGATATCCGTGGCGGGCCGGCGGCGGCTCCAGCTGATCACCCGCACGCGAAAACTGCCCCTTCGGTCGAGCTGCCGGACCCGACCAGTCGAGGAAACGGTCCGGTGCTCGAGGCCGACCTCGCCGACGTCGCGGAGCGCCGGAACGCGTTCGGCGTGTCGCGTCGTCGGCGTGTCGCCGCGGACTCGCGGGCAGGAGGATGTCCGGAGGGCAAACCTCACCCGTCGAGGGGATGCGAGGGGCGGGAGTCGTCGGTGATGATCGAACGATGCACGCTGAGCTCTCCTACGAACGGTCGTGCCGCGCGCTGCTCGTCGACGGCGCCGGCGGAGTCCTTCTCGTCGCTGATCAGAGCCGCGCGGGGACCGTCTGGGCGGCTCCGGGCGGGCCCGCCGCCATGGGCGAGGCCGCGGAGCCGGTCCTGCGACGTGCGCTCCATGCCGCGACCGGGCTGCGCCTCGCCGAGGGTGCGCTGCGCGACCTCGCCTGGATCCAGCACGTGCCTACCGCGCCGGCCGGACCGAACGGCGGCGGCGAGGTCGTCGACGAGGTCTACCTCGTGCGCGTGCCCCACTTCGAGCCCGCGCCGGTGGCGGAGCCTGCACCGGCGCCAATGGCTGCCGTCGCCCGGCCCGGCGGACCGACCATGCTGCGGGACGAGCCGCTGCCCGGGACCGGCGACGTCGCGACCATGGCGCAGGGTCCCGGTACCGGCCACGGCGAAGGCGCCACCGATGTGGCGACCATGGCGCAGGTGCCCGTGCGGGAGCGCGTGTCGGTGGACAACCGGACGATCCGCTGGTGGTCGGCCGCCGAGATGACCGAGGCCGCCGGGCGCGGCACCCTGTTCAGCCCCCGCGACCTCCCGACCCGGCTGCCGGCCCTGCTCGCGTCGGCCTGGGACATGCCGGTGGGGGAGCCGGCGACGATCCACGGCTACTGATCGTGGTTCGACGACGCCTCAGCGACTGCCGGGCCCGCGGACCCAGGCCTCGGCGTGCGTCGCCACGTCCTTGCTCGACCCCTCGAGCGCGGCCTCGAGGTCCGCGACCCGGTAGCTGAACGCGCCGGCCCAGTCGGACACGACGACCTGGCCGTCGGCGACCCAGAACGTGTACGTTGCCTGCCCCTCGAGCTCGAGGACGTAGGGGGTGGCGGCGATCGGCGCGCCGTCGAGGCCGTCTACCTCGCCCTCCTCGCCGCGGCGGAGGGCGGCGTGCAGCGTGCCGAGCGTCGACTCGTCGAGCCGGCTCCACTCGTTGGTGTCCTGCCCGGCGGCGACGAGGTCCTCGACCACGAGGATGTCGGCGTAGCTGGGGATCGAGCCGGGCGCGACCTCGCGGGCGCCGAGCGTGGCGATCGTGCCGCCCACGTGGTCGGCCATCTCGAGCGACGTCCACTGGTCGGGCCGCCCGGGGTGCACCACCCGGATCGCGACCCGGTACAGGGTGTCGCCGGGCTCGACGAAGCAGGTGAGGAACCGCGTGCCGCTGGCCGAGTCGGCCCGCAGGAGCACGCCTGCGCTGCCGTCGGCGCCCCGGAACGCCTCGTGGACGATCGTCATGCGGTCGAGGTTATCGGGCGTTCGAGGGCACGGACGACGAGGTCCCGAGGTCGTTCTCCCCGGTCGTGGCCCAGCGGTCGACCGTCGAGGCCCACAGCCACGTGGTCGCACCGACGACGAGCGCCGCGATGAGCATGTGCAGGATGACGAGCCCGCCGGGAAGCCCCATGTTGTGCTGGACGATGCCGGTCACCGCGCCGGCCACGGTGAGGCCGACGAGTGTCCAGGCCGCCGTGACGGCGCGGCCGAGAGCGGGCTGCGCGCGTCGTCGTCGGAGGAGAAGAAGGAGCACGACGACGAGGACCGCCGTGAACGCGTACACCGTCCACGCGTGCGCGCGGGTGATGGCGAGCGGGTCGAGGGCCCAGCGGTAGGGGTGGGTGTCGTCTCCGGAGTGCGGGCCGGCGCCGGTGACGATCGTGCCGAGGACGGTCATGACGGCGGCCAGAGCCACGAGCACGACGATGAACGTCCGGGTCCGTGCGTCGAGCAGCCGGCGCGGCTCGGTGTCCGGCGACGCGAGGCGGACCAGGAGGTAGGTGGAGAACGCGACGAGGCCGAGCGAGACGTACATGTGCAGGCCGACGACCGCCGGGTGCAGGTCGAGCAGCACCGTGACGCCGCCGATGACCGCCTGGAGGATGACGCCGGCGAGCGGGGCGAGCGCAAGGGCGTGGAGGCGGTCGGGGCGGCGCCGGGTGGGCTCCGTGCGCCACACGAGGACGACCAGCGCGAGCGCGACGATGCCGAGCACGCCGGTCAGCGTGCGGTTCCCGAACTCGATGAACGCGTGGTAGCTCGTCTCCTCGTGGAAGACGGGCGTGAACTGTCCCGGCTCGCACATCGGCCAGGTCGAGCAGCCCAGGCCGGAGCCGGTGACGCGGACGAGCCCGCCGGTGACGATGATGCCGATCTGGCACACGAGGTTGGCGACGGCGACCCACCACGTGAGCGGCGAGACGAGGTCGCGGCGCGCGGGCCGGACCGGACCGCCTCCGCCGTGCTGCGACGTGGGGGCCTGGTCGGTGGGGGGCGCTGCGCTCACCCGGCCAGGGTACGTCCGGCGGCGGAGTTTTCCCTTGCCGATCGGGGTGACGTCGCTAGCGTCGAGGGCGTGAACGAACACCCCGCGGGCGGCCCGACGACCGGCGTGCCGACAGGCCCGCCCGGTATGTCCGACCTGACCTCCTTCGACCACATCCGCCCCGACGACGGCGAGCACGTCGGGTACCTCGGCATGACCACCGACGGACTGTTCGTCCCGTTCGACCGCCTCCACCGACGCCGCGGCCCGGCGTCCGAGCTGGACGAGGCCGAGACGCTCCTCGAGGAGCTGGGGCTCGGCTACCTCGCGGAGAGCTGGTGGCTCGAGGTCGACGGCGAGCAGGTCGCCGTGCGGATCGTCGAGCTGCGTCGGGACGTCGTGGTGGTCGCGCGAGCGATGGAGGACATGACCGCGCACGTGGCCAAGGCCCTCGACCTCACGCGGACGATCGAGCTCGCGCTGCCGACGGACCGGCTGACCCCGGCCTGAACCGCACTCTCGACCAGCTGGGGGAGCCCACGGGGGTCACTCCTGCCAGCGGACCACGCGGGCGGCGACCACGGGCAGCACGACCGCCCACCCCGCGAGGATCGCGACGGAGAGCCAGTCGAGAAAGCCCGGCGTCGCGAGCGAGCGGAGCGCCTCGCCGAGCGCGCCGGACGGGGTGACCGAGACGATGGCGCCCCACCAGGCGGGGTAGGTCGACGTCGGGGCGAGGACCCCGCCGCCGGCCGCGAGCAGGACCCACAGCGTGTTGGAGATCGCGAGCACGGCCTCCGCGCGCAGCGTCCCGCCGACGATGACGCCGAAGCCGGTGAACGCCGCCGTCCCGAGGAGCACCGTCAGCAGGCCGACGGGCACGGTGACCGGCCACGCGCCGAGGTCCGGCCGCCAGCCGACCACCAGTGCGGTCGCGGTGAGCAGCACGACCTGGACGACGACGAGCGCGAGCACCGCGCCCGCGCGCCCCGCCAGGAGGCCTCGAGGCCCGAGCGGCGTGGTGGCCAGCTGGCGCAGCACGCCCCAGCGCCGGTCGAACGCGAGCGCGATCGCCACCGACGGCAGTCCCGCGGCGCTGATCGCCAGCGCGAGGGCCGAGCCGAGGGCCGCGCCGTGCTCCTGGCCGGAGCCGGAGAGCGGGAGGTCGACGATGCCGGTCATGACAAGCCCGATCAGCGCCCCGATCGGCATGAGGAGGGTGAGCAGCAGCTGCTCGCCGTTGCGCAGCGTGCCGATCGTGTCGAAGCGGGCCTGGGCGAGGGCTCGGCGCAGCGTGGGGCTCATCGGGACCTCCGACGACGACGGGCCGAGCCCGCGGTGGGGGCCGCCTCGTCCGCGGAACCGGTACGGTCCTGGTCGGTCCGCAGCGAGCGGCCGGTGAGCTCGAGGAACGCGTCCTCGAGGGTGCGCCTGCCCGCGACGATCTCGACGCGCGCGTGGCCGGCCGGGTCGGCGTGGGCCGGCTCCTGACCCGCACGTTCGACATCGGTTGCCCCGGCCGAGTCCACGACCACCCGGTCGCCGAGCCCGGACACCCGGCGCGCGACCAGGTCCGCTGCCGAGGCGACGGCCGCCACGTCCCGCGCGTCCGGACCGCGCGTGCCGGGGGAGAGGAGCACGCGGGCGGCGTCGTCGTGGGCGGTGGTGGCGTCCGCGAGGTCGCGCCGCCCGGCCGAGGCGAGCTCCCCGGCGAGGTCGCGTGCCCAGTCCGCGGCGGGGCGGTCCGCCGGGGCGTAGGCGTCGACCACCGCGTGCCCGGCCAGGTCGCCCGGCGCGCCCGAGGCGACGACCTTCCCGGCATCGACGACGACGACCTCGTCGGCGAGCTGCTCGGCGTCGTCCATGAGGTGGGTGGTCAGCACGATCGCGACGCCGTCGGCCCGCAGCTCGCGCACGAGCGACCAGGTCTCGCGGCGCGAGCGCGGGTCGAGCCCGGCGCTCGGCTCGTCGAGGAACACGAGCCGCGGGCGGCCCACCACGGCGCACGCGAGCGCGAGGCGCTGGCGCTGCCCGCCGGACAGCCGGCGAACTGGGGTACGCGCGGAGCCGGTGAGGTCGAGGCGCTCGAGCAGCTCGCGCGGGTCGAGGGGATGGTCGTACATCCGCGTGACGTGCGCGAGGACGTCGCCCGCGCGCGGCGCCATCGGCAGGCCGCCGTCCTGCAGCATCACCCCGACCGACTCGCGCAGCTCGCCGGCCGCCGCCGGGTCGGCGCGGTCGAGGCCGAGCACGCGGATCGAACCGGAGTCCGGCCGGCGCAGGCCCACGCAGCACTCGACGGTCGTCGTCTTGCCCGCCCCGTTGGGGCCGAGCAGCGCGGTGACCTGCCCGGCCGCGGCGGTGAGGTCGATGCCGTCGGCGGCGACCCGGCCGCCGTACGCGCGGCGCAGGTCGCGCACCTCAAGGGCGGCGGGGGTGGGTGGCACCGGCTCAGGGTAGTTCGGGGTGCGGCGCGGGCCGGTGCGCGGCCGCCCGTCGGGCTCCGCCCGTCCCGGCAATTGCGGCCACGCCGTGCGCGGGTGTTCAAGCGAACATCGTGAGCGGTAGTTTGGTGTCTAGCCGGATATTCCACGGGGGACCGGCGAGCGGGTTCACTTCCGGAACGCGAAGCGTGTCAACGACGACGAAGGAGAGCACCCCATGAAGGCACTGATCTACGACGGTCCCGGCAAGATCGAGTGGCGCGAGCACCCGAAGCCGCAGATCCAGGACGCGACGGACCTCGTGCTCAAGGTGACGGCCACGACCGTGTGCGGGTCGGACTCCCACATCATCAAGGGCGGGTTCCCCGAGACGCCCGCCGGGCTCGTCCTCGGACACGAGGGCGTCGGCATCGTCGAGGAGGTCGGCTCGGCGGTCACCGCCGTCAAGCCCGGCGACCGCGTCCTCGCCACGTGCGTGACGGCGTGCGCGACCTGCCCGGCGTGCCGCGAGGGCCTGGTGGGCCAGTGCCGCACCTCCGGAGGCTGGGCGCTCGGTCACCTCATCGACGGGCTCCAGGCCGAGTACGCGCGGATCCCGTTCGCCAACACCTCGGTCTACAAGATCCCCGACGAGCTGACCGACGAGCAGGTCCTCTTCCTCACCGACATCCTCGCCACCGGCTACGAGGTCGGCGTGCTCCGCGGCAACGTGCAGCCCGGCGACACCGTGGTCATCGTGGGCTCGGGCCCGGTGGGTCTGAGCACGCTCATCACGGCCAAGCTGTTCTCGCCGTCGAACATCGTCGTCGTCGACCCCGTGGAGTCGCGGCGCGCGAAGGCGCTCGAGATGGGGGCCTCGCACGTGGCCTCCCCCGAGGAGGCGAAGTCCGTGGTCGACGAGCTGACCGACGGGCTCGGCGCGGACGTCACGATCGAGGCGGCGGGCTTCCCGGCGCCGTTCGAGCTGGCCGTCGACCTCGTCCGGCCCGGCGGCCGGATCGCCAACATCGGCGGCCACGAGACCCCGGTCTCCCTGCCGATGGAGACGCTGTGGTCGAAGATCGTCACCCTGACCACGGGCATCCCCAACGGTCTGTCCGTGCCCGCCCTCATGCGCGCGATCGAGGCCGGCACGCTGGATGCCACGCCGCTCATCACGCACCGGATGAAGCTGGACGAGATGGAGAAGGGGTACGACGTCTTCCTCAACGCGGCCGAGCACGACTCGCTCAAGGTCGTGCTGACGCCGTGACCGAGTTCCTCAACGACCTCCCGCTCGCCGGAGAGCTGATCGCCACGGACTTCGACGGCTGGTCCGACGAGCTGCGCCAGGAGTTCGACGACCGCGCGTTCGACGGCGCGGTCGGCTCCCGGCTGCTCAGCGAGAACGACCGCGTCCGCGTCTGGGAGATCCGGCTCGCGCCGGGGGAGCGCTGGCACGCCCACCGGCACGTCCTCGACTACTTCTGGACGGCGGTCAACGCCGGGACGAGCCGGCAGCACACCTTCGACGGGACCACGCGCGACGTCTCCTACGAGGCCGGCGAGACCCGCCACTTCGTGTTCGGCGCCGGCGAGTACCTGCTCCACGACATCGAGAACATCGGTGACGGCGAGCTGGTCTTCACCACCGTCGAGCACCTCGACTCCGCGAACGACCCGCTGCCCCTGCCGTGACGTCGTCGGCGCCCGAGGGAGGTGGGGAGCGAGGTCCGCGCCGCGAGCCCGCGGTGGACCTCCTTCCCGCCTCCGACGGCGCCGAGCACGACGCGATCGTCGGCGGCCGCGACGGGACCGGTGCCGGGCACGACCGGGCAGGGACCGGGCACGACGCCGGTGCGGAGCTCGGAGCGGGCGACACCTCGTTGGCAGGGTGGCTGCCCGCGCTGGCCCGGATCAGCGCGGCGCTCAACGGTGACTCGTCGGTCGTGGACCTGCTCGACGAGGTCGCCCGTACCGCCTGCGAGCTCCTCGGCTACGACTTCTGCGCGGTCACGCTGCCCACCGGCGACCGCACGGCGCTGCTCATCCAGGGGGCGCACGGGCTCTCGGCCGAGTACGTCGCCACGGTCAACGCCGAGCACCCGATCCTGCTCGACGCCCACGGCTCACCGTCCTCGAAGGCCTTCCTCACCGGGACGGCGCACCAGATCGAGGACGCGCTGCACGACCCGCGGTTCCGCCCCTGGGGCGGTGTGGCCCTGCAGCAGGGGTACGCGTCGCTGCTGGCCGTGCCGCTGGTCGCGGGCGGCGAGCCGCTCGGCACGCTCAACTGCTACACCTCGCGGCGCCACCGCGCCGACTCCCGCGAGATCGGGCTCGTCACGATGCTCGCCGACCAGGCGGCCAACGCGATCGCCACCGCCCAGCTGCGGAGCAGCGAGCAGCGGACGATCACCCGCCTCAACGAGGCCAACCGGGATCTCACCCACCAGCGGGACCTCCAGCGCCAGTCCATGGAGATCCACGAGCAGTTCACGGCCCAGACGCTCGGCGGTGGCGGGGTCGCCGCCGTCGTCACGGCGCTCGCGCGGATCCTCGGCGCTCCGGTTGCCGTCCGGGACGTGGACGGCGACCTCCTCCATGCCACCGAGCAGGACGGGGCCGCGCTGCCGGAGGCGCTCGTACTCCCGCGGTGGAGCGGTGGTGAGGAGACGTCGTTCCTCGACGGCGACCGGGACCGCACCACCGCGGTGACGGTCGACGGCGTCGAGCTGCTTCGGGCGCCCGTCCTGCTCCAGGACGACGTCGTGGCGTGGGTCTGGGCGGGGTGCCGGCCGGACCAGCTCGGCGACCTCGATCGACGGGCGCTCGATCACGCCGCCACGATGGTGGCGCTCGAGGTGCTGCGACACCGCGCGGTCGCCGAGTCGATGTGGCGGGACACCGCCGACGTGCTCGCCTCGCTCCTCGACGACGGTGCGGCGTACGGCCCGACCCTGAGGGAACGCGCCGGACGGCTCGGCCACGACCTCGCGCTCGCGCACTCCGTCCTCGTCACCCACCTGGGCGCCGAGCCCGCGGCGCCGCCGGTGCACCGGATCGCGAGCCACCTCGCGAACATGCTCGGCGCCGACGGCCCTCGTCCGCTCGTCGGCCGCCGGGGCGACCACCTCGTGGTCCTCGTGCCGGACGTCCCCGGCCGGACCGAGGCGCTGCTCGCGGCGGTCGAGGAGCACCTCGGGCGCCTGCTCGGGGCGGGCGACCGGGCCGGCGCGCCCCCGATGGTGACGGTGGGCCCTGTCGCCGACATCGGTGAGTACGGGAGCGCGGTGGTCGCCGCGGCCGGCGCCGTGGATCTCGCGCTGCGTTACGGACGCGGCGGCACCGCGGTCCACCTCGACCACACCGGGCTGACCGGTCTGCTGCTCCGCACGGCCGACACGGTCGCGCTCCAGGAGTTCGTCGACCGGACCGTCGGGGCACTCGTCGAGTACGACGCCGCCAACGGCGCCCACCTCGTCGACACCCTCCGGGTACTCCTGCGCACCAACCTCGGAGCCGCCCGCGCGGCCGAGGAGCTTTACCTGCACAAGAACACCGTCAACCAGCGTCGACGGCGGATCGAGGAGATCGTCGGCGGCGAGCTCGCAGACACCGACGTCCTGCTCGAGGTCGCCGGCGCCCTGCGCGTCCTCGACGTCCTGCGCGTCCTGACCTGACGGCACCGACGAGACACGCCCGCCCCACCGGGGGAGCCGACCGACGGCCCCCTCACCTCGCCGCGCACACCGCGAGCGGGACAACCGGAATCAGGAGACTCGACATGACAGTCCACCAGGGTCGACGCGCAGTCGTCGTCGGCGGATCCATCGGCGGCCTCACCGCGGCCCTGCTGCTGCGGGACCTCGGGTTCGAGGTGACCGTCCTCGAACGCTCCTCGTCCCAGCTCGACGGCCGGGGCGGCGGCATCGTCCTGCAGCCGGAGATGCTGCGCTGGTTCCGCGAGCGCAGCCGGCTGACCCCCGACGACGTCTCGACACGGACGGAGTGGCTCCGGTTCCTCGGGACGACGAACGACCTGCTGCACGAGGAGCGGATCGACTGGAGCTACAGCTCCTGGACCACGCTGTACCGCGCGCTGCTGTCCGACTTCGGTTCCGACGGGTACCTCCTGGGCGAGGTGGTCGTCGGCTTCTCGCAGGACGATGACGTCGCCGAGGTCCGGTGCTCATCCGGGCGCACGCTGCACGCCGAGCTCGTCGTGTTCGCCGACGGGATCTCGTCGGTCGGCCGCCGGCGGATCAACGGCGAGGTGGAGATGGAGTACGCCGGCTACGTCGGTTGGCGGGGGACCGTGCCGGAGCACGAGCTCTCCGCCGGGACGCTCGACCTGCTCGGGAATGCGCTCAGCTACTCGCTCGCGTCGCAGACCCACATCTGCATGTACCCGATCCCCGGGCCCACGTCCGAGTCCCGGCTGATGAACTACGTCTGGTACCGCAACGTCCCCGCCGGGCCGGAGCTCGACGAGATGATGATGTCGAGCACGGGCTCGCGCGGCGGGGTCTCCGTCCCGCAGGGGCTCGTCCAGCAGCGGTACGTCGACGAGATGCGCGAGGCCGCCGCCGTCCTCGCCCCGGCGGCGACCGAGCTCGTCCGGGCGACCGCGGAGCCGTACATCCAGCGCGTCGTCGACGTCCGGTCGCCCCGCATGGCCGAGGGCCGCGTCGTCGTCATCGGGGACGCCGCGTTCGCCGCACGCCCGCACGCCGCCGCGGGGACCGCCAAGGCCGCGGAGGACGGCTGGAGCCTCGCCGAGGCGCTGTCCGGCACGGAGGACGTCACCGGCGTGCTCGCCGGGTGGGAACAGGAGCGGCTGACGGTCGGGAACCAGCTCGTCGACCGGGTGGCCTGGATGGGGGACGTCGCCCAGCGGGACAGCAGCTGGGACCCGGGCGACCCGGCCATGCGCTTCGGCCTGCACGGGCCGCGCGAGGTCGCGTCGGGCGAGACCGCTCTGCCCGTGCGGTAGCCCGCGCCGCGCGGGGCGTGCCCGGCTCCGCCTGCTCGAGCGCTCGGACCGCTCGGACCGCTCGGACCGCCCGGACCGCCCGGACCGCCCGGCAGCCTCCCGCCACCCGAGCCACCCGTGCGCGCTCCCCGGCGCGCTGCCACGATGGTCGGGTCCGCACGCCCCTCCAGGAAGGTCCGTCATGACGCTCGTCGCCGGGGTCGACTCATCGACCCAGAGCTGCAAGGTCCTCGTCGTCGACGCCGGCACCGGGGAGGTGGTCCGCGAGGGCCGCGCCCCGCACCCGGACGGCACCTCGGTCGACCCGAACGCCTGGTGGGACGCCCTCCTGGCCGCGATCGAGTCCGCCGGCGGGCTCGACGACGTCGCCGCGATCTCGATCGGCGCCCAGCAGCACGGCATGGTGTGCCTCGACGAGAACGGCGAGGTGGTCCGCGACGCGCTGCTGTGGAACGACACGCGCTCCCACACGGCGGTCGACGCGCTCAACGCCGACCTCGGGGCTGACGAGTGGGTCCGCCGCACGGGCCTGTCCCTCCTGCCGTCCTACACGGTGACGAAAGTGCGCTGGATGGCGGACAACGAGCCGGAGAACGCCGCGCGCACGGCCGCCGTCGCCCTCCCGCACGACTACCTCACGTGGCGGCTGCGCGGCTTCGGCCCCGGCAACGCCGACCTCGAGGCGCTCACCACCGACCGCTCCGACGTCAGCGGCACCGGCTACTGGTCCGGCACCACCGAGGACTACGACTTCGAGCTGTTCGAGCTCGCCCTCGGCCACCGCGCGATCCTGCCGAAGGTCCTCGGCCCGACGGAGACGGCCGGCACCACGGCCGACGGGATCCCGGGGGTCCCCGCGGGCCTGCCGATCGGCGTGGGCGCGGGGGACAACGCCGCCGCCGGCCTCGCCCTCCAGCTCGAGGTGGGCGACGCCGTGATGTCGCTCGGCACGTCCGGCACCGTCTACGCCCGCACCGACCGCCCCGTCCAGGACGAGCAGCGCGTCCACGCGAGCTTCGCCGACTGCACCGGCGACCACCTGCCGCTCGCCGCCACCCTCAACGCCGCCCGCGACCTCGACGTGGTCGGCCGACTCCTCGGCCTCGACCACGACGAGCTGGCCGACCTCGCGCTCACCGCCGAGCCCGGCGCGGACGGCCTTGCCCTCCTGCCGTACTTCACCGGGGAGCGCACGCCGAACCTCCCGGACGCCCGAGGCTCCCTGCACGGCCTCACCCTCGACAACCTCACGACGGCGAACCTCGCGCGGGCGACCGTCGAGGGCATGCTCGCGAGCCAGGTGGTCATGCTCGACGCGCTCAGCCGGCTCGGCGTCCCCGTCCACCGACTGCTGCTCATCGGCGGGGCCGCCGACAACGCCGCGGTGCGGGACGTGCTGCCCCGGCTCGTCGACGTCCCCGTCGAGGTCCCGGAGCCGGGGGAGTACGTGGCCCTCGGCGCCGCCATGCAGGCCGCCGCCGTGCTCGCCGGCGAGTTCCCGGCCTGGGAGAAGGACCGCGTCGCGCTCGAGCGGCCCGGCCTCGACCCGGTCGTCACCGACCAGCACGCGGCGGCCAAGGCGGCGCTCGGGTACGCCTGACCGGCCCGACCGGCGACCGCTGCACGGCCGGCTCCGGGGCCCTCTCGCGGGCCACCCCCGGCCACCCGCACCCACGAGGCGACGACCACCCGCGACCGGCCGTTCGTCGTCGTCGTGCCCCTGGTCACAGCCCCGTCCTGCCCTGGGCGAACGCCTCGTGAGGTTAGGCCAACCTTCCTGGACGGCCCTCATTTGGCAACGCATACTGTGTGTAATTCATCGGCGACCTCGGGCGGCAGCCCGCCGCTCCTGGACGAGCCCGTTCTCGGGCCCCTCGCCGGTGATCTCGACCGACGGGAGGCACGCATGACACAGGCGAGCCCACCGCTGCACCCGACCACCGGGAACGAGGACACCTCGACGCGTGACCGCGTCCTCGGCCTCGTGCTCGAGCAGGGCCCCGTCTGCGCCGCGGACGTGGCCGAGGAGCTCGAGCTCACCTCGGCCGCCGTGCGCCGCCACATCGGCGCACTGGAGGCCCAGGGCCTCATCGCGGTGCAGCGCAACCCCGGGACGACGACGCCGCGCCGCGGCCGTCCCGCCCGGCACTACGTCGCGACCGACGCCGGCCGCGCCGAGTTCACCGACGCCTACTCCGACCTTGCCGGCCAGGTGCTCGACTTCCTCGTGGAGAAGGCCGGCGCCGAGGCGGCCGACGAGTTCGCCGACCGCAGGGTCGGGGAGCTCGAGCGCCGGTACGCCGCCCAGCTCGAGGGCACCGCACCCGGTCAGGAACGCGTCCAGGCGCTCGCCGAGGCGCTGACCGCCGACGGGTACGCCGCCACGGTCCGCAAGGTCGGCGACAAGGAGATCGCCGTCCAGCTGTGCCAGGGCCACTGCCCGGTGCAGGACGTGGCCGAGGCGTTCCCCCAGCTGTGCGAGGCGGAGACGCGCGCGTTCTCCCGCCTCCTCGGCGTCCACGTGCAACGCCTCGCGACCCTCGCGAGCGGCGGCTACATGTGCACCACCCACGTGCCACTCGCACTTCCCACACGTCAGACCACCCACCCGACATCGGTCGGCACGGAAGGACATCGATGACCACCACAACTCCTCCCACCCGGGAGCAGCTGACCCAGGAAGAGACGATCGCCTCGATCGGTCAGTACGGCTACGGATGGCACGACTCGGACGACGCCGGTGCGACTGCGCGCCGCGGCCTGTCCGAGGACGTCGTGCGCGACATCTCGGACAAGAAGGACGAGTCCGAGTGGATGCGCAAGCTGCGTCTCAAGGCCCTGCGGCTCTTCGACCGCAAGCCCATGCCCGAGTGGGGCGCGGACCTGTCCGGCATCGACTTCGACAACATCAAGTACTTCGTCCGGTCGACCGAGAAGCAGGCGACGAGCTGGGAGGACCTCCCGGAGGACATCAAGAACACGTACGACCGGCTCGGCATCCCGGAGGCGGAGAAGCAGCGCCTCGTCGCGGGCGTCGCCGCGCAGTACGAGTCCGAGGTGGTCTACCACCAGATCCGTGAGGACCTCGAGGCCCAGGGCGTCCTGTTCCTCGACACCGACACGGCGCTCAAGGAGCACCCGGAGATCTTCGAGGAGTACTTCGGCACCGTCATCCCGCCGGGGGACAACAAGTTCGCCTCGCTCAACACCGCCGTGTGGTCGGGCGGCTCGTTCGTCTACGTCCCCAAGGGCGTCCACGTCGAGATCCCGCTCCAGGCCTACTTCCGCATCAACACGGAGAACATGGGCCAGTTCGAGCGGACGCTCATCATCGCGGACGAGGGCTCCTACGTGCACTACGTCGAGGGCTGCACCGCGCCGATCTACCAGTCCGACTCGCTGCACAGCGCGGTCGTCGAGATCGTCGTCAAGAAGGACGCCCGCGTCCGGTACACGACGATCCAGAACTGGTCGAACAACGTGTACAACCTCGTCACCAAGCGCGCCACGGTCGAGCAGGGCGGCCAGATGGAGTGGATCGACGGCAACATCGGCTCCAAGGTGACGATGAAGTACCCGGCGGTCTACCTCATGGGCGAGCACGCCCGCGGCGAGACGCTCTCGATCGCGTTCGCCGGCGAGGGCCAGCACCAGGACACCGGCTCGAAGATGGTGCACCTCGCGCCGCACACCTCGAGCTCGATCGTCTCGAAGTCCGTGGCCCGCTCCGGCGGCCGCGCGTCCTACCGGGGCCTCGTCCAGGTGCTCGAGGGCGCCGCCCACAGCAAGTCCAACGTGCTGTGCGACGCGCTGCTCGTCGACACGATCTCCCGCTCCGACACCTACCCGTACGTCGACGTCCGCGTCGACGACGTGGAGATGGGCCACGAGGCCACCGTCTCCAAGGTCAGCGAGGAGCAGCTGTTCTACCTGATGTCCCGCGGCATGGAGGAGACGGAGGCCATGGCGATGATCGTCCGCGGCTTCGTCGAGCCCATCGCCCGTGAGCTGCCCATGGAGTACGCCCTGGAGCTCAACCGCCTCATCGAGCTGCAGATGGAAGGAAGCGTCGGCTGATGACCGCCACCACCCCGATCGTCGATCACTCCCAGGCGCGCGCCGACGACGCGCACAGCCACGGGGTCGTCCCCGAGTCCTCGCGGGCCGCCCGCGCCGCCTCGTTCGACCTCGCCGACCTCCCCGTGCCCCACGGGCGCGAGGAGGAGTGGCGCTTCACCCCGGTCGACGCCCTCCAGGAGATCCTCGCCGCGGAGCCGAGCTCCGCCCACCTCACGTGGGACACCGAGCTGCCCGACGGCGTCACCCTCACCGAGATCTCGGCCGAGGACGCCCGTTCCCGCACCCGGATCCTGCCCGGGGACCGCCCCGCGGCGGCCGCGATCGAGCACGCCGGTGGCGCCTCGCTCGTGTCCGTCCCGGCGAACACCGAGCTCGACAAGCCGGTCATCGTCAACCTCAGCGGAGCGTCGGTCTCGGACCTCGTGTGGGGCAACGTCGTCGTCGAGGTGGGGGCCAACGCCCGCGCCATCGTCGTCGTCCGCCACACGGGCTCGGCCACGTACGGCGAGCGGATCACGCTGGACGCCGGCGAGGGCTCGCACGTCACGCTCGTCTCCGTCCAGGAGTGGGCGGACGACGCGATCCACCTCGCGGAGAACGCGATCCAGGTCGCGAAGGACGCCACGGTCAAGCACGTCGTCGTCACCCTCGGCGGCGAGGTCGTCCGCGTCTCGACGACCGCCCGCTTCGAGGGCACCGGCGGCGACCTCGAGCTGCTCGGCCTGTACTTCACGGACTCGGGCCAGCACCAGGAGCACCGCCTCTTCGTCGACCACGCCGTGCCGTCGTGCAAGTCGAACGCGACCTACAAGGGCGCGCTGCAGGGCGAGAGCGCGCACTCCGTGTGGGTGGGCGACGTCCTCATCCGCAAGGAGGCCGAGGGCACCGACACCTACGAGCTCAACCGCAACCTCGTGCTCACCGAGGGGGCCCGCGCCGACTCGGTGCCCAACCTCGAGATCGAGACCGGCGAGATCGAGGGTGCCGGCCACGCGTCGGCGACCGGCCGGTTCGACGACGAGCAGCTCTTCTACCTGCGCGCCCGCGGCATCGCCGAGGAGGAGGCCCGCCGCCTGGTGGTGCACGGCTTCTTCGCCGAGCTCATCAAGCAGATCGGCGTGCCCGAGGTCGAGGAGGGCCTGACCCGGGCCATCGAGGCCGAGCTCGACCTCACCATGGCGAGGAGCGCGTGACCCTCACCCGCGCCGCCTCCGCGGCCGACCTCGCACCCGGGGACGTCACGCTCGTGACCGTCCCCGGGGCGGACGGCCGCGACCGGCGCATCGCGCTCGCGCGCGACGAGGACGGCAGCCTGCACGCCCTCGACGACATCTGCACCCACGAGCGGATCTCGCTCTCCGACGGCGAGGTGTTCGACGGGGCGCTGGAGTGCTGGAAGCACGGGTCGGCCTTCGACCTGCGCACCGGCCGTCCCACGTCCCTGCCCGCGACCGTGCCGGTCACCGTCTACGCCCTCGCGCTCGACGGGGACGACGTCCTCATCGACCCCGACACCATCGTCAACGCCGCCTGAGCGGCCGCCAGCTACGTAAAGGAACAGCACACATGTCCACCCTGGAGATCAAGAACCTCCACGTGTCCGTCGAGACGACGGACGGCCCGAAGCCGATCCTGCGCGGCGTCGACCTCACCATCAACAGCGGTGAGATCCACGCGATCATGGGCCCCAACGGCTCCGGCAAGTCCACGCTCGCGTACTCGATCGCCGGCCACCCGAAGTACACGGTGACCGACGGCGAGGTCCTCCTCGACGGCGAGAACATCCTCGAGATGAGCGTCGACGAGCGCGCCCGCGCGGGCATGTTCCTCGCCATGCAGTACCCGGTCGAGGTCCCCGGCGTCACGGTCTCGAACTTCCTGCGCACCGCCAAGACCGCGATCGACGGCGAGGCGCCCGCCCTTCGCACGTGGGTCAAGGACGTCAACTCCGCGATGGAGCGCCTGCGCATGGACCCGGCGTTCGCGCAGCGCGACGTCAACCACGGCTTCTCCGGCGGCGAGAAGAAGCGCCACGAGATCCTCCAGATGGGCCTCCTGCGCCCGCGCTTCGCCGTCCTCGACGAGACGGACTCCGGCCTCGACGTCGACGCGCTGCGCGTCGTGTCCGAGGGCGTCAACGCCGTCCACCAGGACGTGGGCTCCGGGATCCTGCTCATCACGCACTACACGCGGATCCTCAAGTACATCGACCCGGACTTCGTCCACGTCTTCGTCGACGGCCGCGTCGCCGAGCAGGGCGGCCGCGAGCTGGCCGACCGCCTCGAGGCCGAGGGCTACGACCGGTTCAGCCCGGTGGGGGCCTGACCGATCCGATGAGCACCACCGCCGCCGCGCCCGCCCCTGGCAGCACCGCTGCCGGGGCGGGCGCGCGCGCCGACGGACTGCCGGGCTTCGACCTGACCGCCGTCCGCGCCGACTTCCCGATACTCGACCGCACGCTCGCCGACGGCCGCCCGCTCGTCTACCTCGACTCGGGCGCGACCTCGCAGAAGCCGAGCGTCGTCATCGACGCCGAGACGCACTTCTACGAGCGGTCCAACGCCGCCGTCCACCGGGGCGCCCACCAGCTCGCCGACGAGTCCACGCAGCTCTACGAGAACGCCCGCGAGACCGTCGCCGCGTTCGTCGGCGCGCGCGCGGACGAGATCGTCTGGACGAAGAACGCCACCGAGGGTCTCAACCTCGTGGCGTACGCGTTCATCAACGCCACCGCGGGCCGCGGGGGAGCGGGCGCCGAGCGGTTCGTGCTGCGCGAGGGCGACGAGATCGTCGTCACCGAGGCCGAGCACCACGCGAACCTCGTGCCGTGGCAGGAGGTCGCCGCCCACACGGGCGCCACCCTGCGCTGGCTCGGCCTGACCGACGAGGGCCGCATCGATCTCTCGACCCTCGACGTCGTCACCGAGCGCACGAAGGTCGTCGCGATCGCGCACGCCCAGAACGTCACCGGCGCGATCAACCCGGTCGAGCAGATCCTCGCGCGGGCGAAGGAGGTCGGCGCGCTGACCGTGCTCGACGCCTGCCAGTCCGTTCCGCACCTGCCGGTCGACCTGGCCGCTCTCGGCGTGGACGTCGCCGCGTTCTCCAGCCACAAGATGCTCGGCCCCACCGGGGTCGGCGCGCTGTACGGCCGCCGCGAGGTCCTCGACGCGATGCCCCCGTTCCTCACGGGCGGCTCGATGGTCGAGATCGTCCAGATGGAGACGACGACCTTCATGCCGCCGCCCGCGCGCTTCGAGGCGGGCTCGCAGATGATCGCCCAGGCCATCGGCATGGCCGCGGCTGCCCAGTACCTCGGCGACCTCGGCATGGACGCGGTCGCCGCCCACGAGGCCGAGATGGCGGCGCTCCTGCTCGACGCCGTCCGCGGGGTCGAGGGCGTGCGGTTGCTCGGGCCGGACTCTGCCCGGGACCGGCTGGCCACCGTGGCGTTCGACGTCGAGGGGGTGCACCCCCACGACGTGGGCCAGGTGCTCGACGCGGCCGGGGTGGCCGTGCGCGTGGGGCACCACTGCGCGCAGCCGCTGCACCGGCGGCTCGGCGTCCACGCCTCCACCCGTGCGTCGGCCGGCCCGTACACCAGTGCCGACGACGTCGCCGCGTTCGCGGAGGCCCTCGCCGGTGTCCGTCCGTTCTTCGGTCTGGGGGGCTGACATGCCGTCACCGATGGAGCAGCTCTACCAGCAGGTCATCCTCGACCACTCGCGCGAGCGCCACGGCGCCGGGCTCATCGACCCCTTCGACGGGGAGTCGTTCCAGGTCAACCCGACCTGCGGCGACCAGGTGACGATGCGCGTGCGGCTCGGGAACACCGACGGCGCCCCGGTCGTTGAGGAGATCGGGTGGGACGGCCACGGCTGCTCCATCTCGCAGGCCTCGATCTCGGTGCTCACCGACCTCGTCACGGGGAAGGACGTCCGGACCGCGGACGAGCTGCACGAGACGTTCCGGGAGCTCATGCACAACCGGGGCGAGGACCTCGACGACGAACGATCCGACCGGCTCGGCGACGCAACCGCGTTCGTCGGGGTGGCCAAGTTCCACGCACGCATCAAGTGCGCCCTGCTCGGCTGGATGGCCCTGCGGGACGCGCTCGCCCAGGCACTGACCCAGGAGGACGCATGAGCGAGACGACCGACGCCCCGGGCACCCCGGAGGCGCAGACCTACACCGGCGAGATGGCCGCGCCCGCACCGGCGGGCCCGACCGCGACCCTCGCGGCCGACGTCGAGGAGGCGATGCGCGACGTCATCGACCCCGAGCTCGGCATCAACGTGGTCGACCTCGGCCTCGTCTACGGCATCACCGTGGACCAGTCCAACCACGCGAGCATCGACATGACCCTGACGTCCGCGGCCTGCCCGCTGACCGACGTCATCGAGGACCAGGCCGCGATGGCCCTCGAGGGGCTCGTCACCGAGCACCGCATCAACTGGGTGTGGCTGCCGCCGTGGGGCCCGGACAAGATCACGGGCGAGGGGCGCGAGCAGCTGCGCGCGCTCGGCTTCAACGTCTGACCCCTCTCGTCGAGATTGATCCTTCTATGTTTCGTCAAGCGGCCATGGTGGGTTCGGGGGTGCTGTTGAGGGTGCGGTAGATGCGGCGGGCGAGGTAGCGCTTGAGGCAGCGGCGGATCTCGGCCTTGGTGCGGTGCTCGCCGGCGCGGCGTTCGACGTAGGCGCGGGTCTCGGGGTCGTGACTCATCCGGGTCACGACCGCGGTATGCAGGACGCGGTTGAGTTGCCGGTCGCCCCCGCGGTTGAGGCGGTGTCGCACGGTGTTGCCCGAGGAGGCCGGGATCGGGCTGACCCCGGCCAGGGCCGCGAACGCGGCCTCGGAACGCAACCGGCCCGGGTGGGAGAACACGGTCAGTGACACGGCCGCGGTGATCGGCCCGACACCATGCATCTCGAGCAGCGGCGCGGCCAGGCTGGACTTGACCAGAACGGTGATGCGCTTCTTGTTCGTGGCGAGCTCGACGTCCAACGCCAGGATCTGGGCGGCCAGGCGGACGGCCTCGCTGCGGGCGGTCGCGGTGGCGATGTCCTCATCGCGCTCGCGCCACCGGCTGATCATGGCGATCACCTTCTTGCCCGGGGCCCGGCGCGCATCGATACCCAGGTCGCTGACGCGCAGCAGCGCGGTCAACGCGTTCGTGGCCGCGGTACGCTCACTGTTCATCTGCTCGCGGGCGGTGAGCAGGACCCGCAGCGCGGCCCGGACCCCACTAGCGGCGCGGAGGTGACGCAGCCGGCTGACCTGAAGCGGGAGGACGGCGGCCGCGATGCGGTAGGCATCCAGGGCATCGGACTTACCCACGCCCCGGTTCCCGCGCGGGTTCATCCGCGCGGCCTCCACGACCTGATAGCCGGCGTCCTGGACAACGCCGGCCAGGGTCGCGCCGTAGGACGCGGCGCCCTCGATGACCCACAACGCGGCCATATCGGCCCCGGTACGGCGAGCGGCCCAGGCGATCGCGCGGGCCATACCCGCAGGCGTGGTCGGGAACTGGGCAGAATCGATCAGCTCGCCGCGGGCGGCCAGCACCGCCAACGAATGGGTCTGAGCGTGGGTATCGACCCCGATGACGAACGGATGGGAGTGCGCGACGATAGCCATAGCGGCCTGATGTCCTTCCTACCAATGAGTGAATGGTCCGGCCGCTGGTGGCCGGTGCCGTTCTGGGTAGGAGTCACCTCGGGACAACACTGTGACGAGTCACGCCACACCAGTGGCGGACAACCTTCTGATCAGGTCTCCGAGATGGGCCAGGACGGTGCCGGCCACCCCACCCATGGGCGGACAGATCAATCTCCAGACACCCCCAACAAGGGGTCTGCGGTTCGCCGAGTCACACCCACGAGCGGAACGACCAACCACCACCCTGCCAGCCAGTCCCAGACCAGCCACCCCCACACTCACAGCGGTTGGTGCCCACCGAGATTGCGGTTGGTGCACGCCGAGATTGCGGTTGGTGCACGCCGAAACTGCGGTTGAGCCGCACCGAGATCGTGGTGGGCACTCACCGAGAGTGCGGCACGGGCCGGTACCCGAACGGGTGCCGGCCCGTCGTCGTTCCCGAGGGGTGGTATCCGAGGGTCCGGGTCCCCGCTCCATCGTGTGTGCGGCGACCCGGACCGGGTGAGAATGCGCGGACACCTGACGAATCTCGACGAGGAGCGACGTGCGCAGGACGACGGCCACCGACGACGTGGCACGAGAGGCGTGCGGGACGCGCGGTGCCCGGCGAGCGGCGGCGGCCGGCCTCGGCGCTGTCCTCCTGCTCGGGGCCTGCGGCGGTGCCGACGACCAGGACGGGGACGGAGCGGGGACGACCGCGTGGCCCACGGCGGGTCCGAGCGAGTCGGCCACGGCTGCGGAGGACGAGGCGGCCACCGGGTCGGCGAGCGCGGCGCCCGAGGCACCCACAAACGCGGTCGCTTCCGCCTCCGAGGGTCCGACGGACGGGTCCTCGGCCGACGTGGTGCGGGGCGACGTGCACGAGGTGCGGGTGCTGGACGTGGACGGCGCCGAGCAGACGCCGGGCTGGGTGGCTCCGCTCGCCGCGGCCGCGGACGAGCCGCTGCCCGGGGCCTGGGAGCTCGTCCCGGGCGGACGGTCGGGTGAGGCACCGGCCTCGCGGGCCCTCGCGCCCGACGGCACCGTGGTCGGCTGGGACGAGGGGGCCGGCGGCCCGGGCACGTGGAACCTGTTCCGGCACCTCCCGGACGGCAGCACCGAGCACCTGGTCTACGAGCTCGACGGGGAGACCGACATCGGGGTGGCGGACCCCGAGCAGACGGTGGTCGATGACGCCGCGGGTGGGCCCGGCTCGATCGCGTGGCTCGCGCGCGCGACCGACGACTCCGGGGCCTGGCGCGTGATGTCCCTCGACCCGGGGGCGGAGACGGCCACCGAGCTCGTCGCCTCCGAGGGCACGGGGATCGAGGCCACCCGGATCTGGCTGACCGACGGGGTGCTCGTCCTCGCCGACTACGACCCCGAGGTCGGGGGCCACGTCGTCCGCCCCGGCGAGACCCCGAGCGAGCTGCCGTTCGAGCTCTCGACAGCCGGCGCGTGGGACGCCGGATCGGGCCACGTGGTCGCGGTCCAGGACGGAGGGACGGACGGCCTCGCAGTAACGGCGCTCGACGTCACC
The DNA here is from genome assembly GCF_055326485.1 of Georgenia sp. G2120. NCBI lineage: Bacteria > Bacillati > Actinomycetota > Actinomycetes > Allobogoriellales > Allobogoriellaceae > Georgenia > Georgenia sp. G2120. The sequence continues at coordinate 40,825 of NZ_JBUZNL010000018.1, forward strand.
GACCCCTCCGCCGAGCCGCGCATGATCGCGACTCTCGACCTTCCCGACACGGTGGCTGTCATGTCCCTCGTCGTCGCCCAGGACCATGTCGTGCTCATGGTCGAGGACGTCTCGGGGGCGCCCGTCGACAATTCCTCCTCCGGGCTTCTGGTGCTGTCCCTGGACGACGGCCGGTTCGTGGGCGGCGTGATCGCCGACTCCCCGCTCGGTGGCGGTGTGGTCGCCGGCGAGGACCTGTGGGTCGCGGCCGGCGACGACGAGGAGTCCGCCGCCTCCGGCATCTACTCCGTGGACCTGGCCGGCGGGACACCGCTCGCCCGGTCCGACTTCCCCGCGAACAGCCTGGAGTCCAGCGGCCTCGCCGTCGTGGCCAACGAGGTGATCCCGGTCCACCCCCGACCCGCGCTCGTCTGGGTCGAGCCGGTGGGGTGACGCCCGGTCAGGAACACCTCCTGCCGGCGCAGAGTCCGGGGGCGACGTCCTGTCGTCCGGATGCCAGCCGTCGTCGTCGGTCCGGGGCCTCGTCCCCGCCCACGGTGTGCGCGGGGGGCGCCGGACGGGCGACACTGTGCACGGCACCGGCGGAGGACCATCCATGAGGAGCGACGTGCGCACGACGACCACGACCACCGATGTGTCCCTGCGGGCGCGTGCGACCCGCCGCCCCGCGGCCCTCGCCCTCGTCCTGGCCCCTGCCCTCCTGCTCGGGGCGTGCGGGTCCTCGGACGACTCGGCCGACGCCGAGCCCGAGCCGGAGGCCGTCGCGCCGCCGGACGAGGCGACCGGTGCGCCGAGCGCGGAGGCCGAGGCGCCGGCCGAGAGCGGCAGCGCCGACGCGAACATCGACACACCGTCCGACGGCGCGTCCGCCCCGCCGGACTGGGACCCCCTCACGGTCACGGACATGGAGGGCACGGAGCTCTCCCCGGGGTGGGTCGCAGGCCTCGGGTCGAGCACCGCCACCGAGCTGCCCGGCGCCGGCCGGGAGCTGCCGTCCGAGGTCGACGACGACACCCGGCGCACCGACGTCGCCCCCGCACCCGACGGCGGCGTCGTCGCCTGGCACGTCACCGGCACGGACGAGGACGCGGACCACACGATGGTGCGGGAGGACGAGGACGGGACGATCGAGGAGATCCCGTACACGCTGGAGGACGACACGGACATCGGCGTCGCCGAGGCGCATCTGACCGACGTGGGCGACGACGGCACGATCGCCTGGCTCGCCACCTCCTCCGAGGGGTGGCGCGTGATGAGCCTCGGTCCCGACGCGGGGGCGGCGGTCGAGCTCGTGTCGTCGGTGGACGGCGACATCGAGGAGCCCAGCGGCCTCCGGGTCTCCGACGGGGGCGTCGTCGTCCAGGACGGCACCGACGCCCTGTACCTGCTGCTGACCGGCGAGACGCCCACCGAGCTGCCAGCCACCGCAGGGCCCGGCGGGTGGGACGTCGTCGGGTCCACGCTCGTCAGCGCGGAGGTGACGGACGCCGGCGTCGAGGTCTCGACGGTCGACCTCTCGAGCTCGCCCGACGGCATCCTCGTCGAGGACTCCCGGGCAACGATCGAGAGCGACGCCGCCGACCCGCAGGCGCAGGTCTCCGCCGGCGGGGACCACGCGAGCGTCGACGTCGTGGACGGCGCGGCCGGCGACCCGCTCGGCACGGTCGTGCTCTCGACGACGGACGGCACCTACACCGGTGCGGTCGCCCCCGGCTCGGGCACCGTCAGCAGCGTCGTCGTCGACGGGGCGCTGTGGTCCGGCCTGGCCACGTCCGACGAGTCGGGTGGTGCGTCGACCGGTGGCGGGCTGTTCGCCATCGATCTCGCCGACGGCGCGGTCACGGGGTACGACGAGGGGCGCGGCCACACCGGGCTCCGGGCGGCCGGCACCACGCTCCTCTCCACCCTCGGCAGCGGCGAGGACGGGGACACCAGGTTCGCGTGGTCCGCCTCCTGACGCTCGCCGTCTGTGCGTCTGTGCGTCGGGGCGAGACTGACCCGCACTCGTGACCACTCGGGGCGAGGCTGACCCGCACTCTCGACCACCGAGGGTGTCGGACCTGCAGGCCGGCCGCCCGGGCGCAGATCGCGCCGATGGGCCGAGGTCCCCCCGGCCCGTTCGACGGTTGTGTCGAGACCGCGCGTCACCCCGCGGGAGCCGCACGAAGATGCCGTTTCCTGGCGTATGGCCAGGTCCGGGAGCCGACGCGGGGGAGTTGTCCCGCCCCCAGAACTGCCCCGAGGTGAGCCTGCGCACGCCTCAGGTCCGTTCCTACCGTCGTGGTCATGGCCATCAGCAAGGTGGCCGAGGACAAGCGCCGGGACCGGCGCAACGACCTACTGGGGGACACCATGAGCCGCACGATCCGATCGACCGACCGCCGACCGACCATCACCCGACTCGCCGTCCTGCCGTTCGGCGCCGCCGTCGTTCTCGGCCTCGGCGCCTGCGCCGGCCAGGACGTGCCGGCCGACGGTCCGCCCGTCGCCGGTGCCGAGGACGGCGCCGAGGCAGCGCCGGACGCCGGTGCCGCGCCCGACGCGGGGACCGCACCCGAGGCCGGGTCCGGCGACGCCGCTCCGCCCGCCGAGGGCGAGGATGCCGCACCCGCCGAGGGCGAGGACGCCGCGCCGGAAGGAGGCGCGACCGACGGTGGTGTCGCTGCGGCGAGCGGCATCACGTTCACGAACGGCGAGGGCGCTCCGGTCGCCGTCTCGGAGAGCCAGACCGCCGACCCTTCGCTGCCCGCGCTGCAGCCCGAGCAGCACTTCTCCGCCGTCACCGGCGGACCGGACACGGTTGTCACTGGAATCACTCCCTCCGACGATCCCTTCGGCACCTACGAGTGGCAGACCCCGCCCGAGGGGCAGTCCGGCGACGCCACCCTCGTGCAGCGCACGTTCGACCCGTCGACCGGTGAGCAGTCGGAGGAGGAGATCGCCGCGGGTGCTGACGGCGAGTTCACCCAGGTGGACATGCCCGCCGACACCGAGGAGTCGCAGTACCCCAGCGGACCGATGGCGGTTGGCGAGGACGGCACGCTGACGTTCGCGTCGTCGACGCGCTCGCCCGTGAACTCGGTCCAGGCGGAGGAGGGCTGGAGCTACGTCGAGTACGACCCGAGCACGGGCGAGACCCGCACGCTCGTCGACTCGTCCGAGGTGCCGGTCGAGGGAACGCAGCTGGTGCACGACGACGAGCTGGCCGCACACGACGGCCGGGTCGCCTTCATGGCGTACCCCATGGAGGACCACCGCGGTCCGACCCTGTGGCTCGCCGACTCGGAGATGTTCATCGAGCCGCTCGACCTCGGTCCCGCGACGAACGTCGACTCCGTAGCTGCGCACACGGTCTGGACGGCGATCGACCTCGAGGGTACGACCAGCATCATGCGGGTCGGTGACCGCCCCGACGCCGAGGACCCCGAGGTGGTCCTCGACGTCGACCTGCCCGGCGGGGAGGTGACGGACGTGGCCGTCGCGGACCACCCAGTCGCCGTGGGCGAGGCCCAGATCGCTTTCACCGTGCAGAGTGGCGGGAACGACCTCGCGTACGTCTACGACACCAGCTCGGAGGAACTGCGGGAGGTCGTCATGGACGGCGGGGCCAACGTGGATGTCGAGGGCGGAGCCGTCGCGATCGGCGTCAGCGACCACGACGGGACCGCTCGGGGCACGTATCTCTACGACACCTTCGCCGGTGACGTCGAGTCCGTCAGCGCGGCGACCGGTACGACCGTCGAGCTCAACGGCAGCACCATGGTCTCGACCGGCCCCGGTACCGGGGACGACCCGGAGGGCTCGACCCGGATGGACGTCACGGACATCTCCGGCGCGCTGGAGCAGGTCCAGTAGCACCGGGCGGCTCAGCCGCACCACACCCACGAGGGGGCGTCCGCACGGCGGGCGCCCCCTCGTCGTGTCCGGGCCCGCAGTTCGCGTGCACGGTGCCCCATCGTCGCGTCGTCATCTCTGCGCGTCGAGCCTCCTCGAGCCCCCTACCAGGGACGATGCGACGACGCGACCTGATCGGCGGGTAGTTCTCCCGCCACCAGAACTGTCCCCTGCCGGACCTGCATCGACGCTCCGGTGGTTCGTAGCGTCGAAGACGTGGTCATCGAACGGATGCCAGGCGATGACCCACAGATGTGGCGCAGATCGAGCGCGCCGCGACCGAAGCGAAGGGAGCACCATGACCACGACGCGACGGACACACACCACCACGATCCGGCCGACCGCCGGGGCCGGCCTGCTGGCCGCCGTGGCGATCACGCTCGGCGCCGCGGGCCCCGCGACCGCCGACCAGACCGCCGCTCCGGCCGAGGACGGGCCGGACGCGCCGAACCCGAGCGGCCTCACGGTCGTCGGCCCGGACGGCGAGGAGCTCGAGCCGGGCTGGACGATGGGTCCCGGACTTCAGGGCTCCGCCGAGGCCGAGCTCGACACGTTCGACGAGATCCCGGCGACCGACACCGCCGAGGACGGGTCGCCGAGCACGAACGCCATCCGCACCGTCGGCGCGGGCTCCGAGAGCTACGCGTGGACGGGCACGGGGGTCGACGCGACCCTCGTCGAGTACGACCACGACGGCGCGGCGGAGCCGGTGGCCTACACCCTCGACGAGGACACCGACATCGGCGAGGCCGCGCCCCTCGACATGATGGCGCACCCGGACCCGAACGACGGGACCGTCCTGTGGACGGCCGGCAACGACGAGGGCACGCGCCTCATGCAGCTCGACCCGGAGGAGGGCGTGGCCACCGAGGTCGCGTCGACCGCCGACGGCGAGCTCGGCGAGACGATCGTCGGAGTCTCGGAGGGCGGCGTCGTCACCGAGTCCGCGGACGGCTCGCTCCACCACTCGACCTACGACGGCGAGACGACCGAGCTCGCCGCCTCCGCCGAGGAGGTCAGCCTGCCGGGCATCGGCGAGGCGCGCACCGCGGCGTACGACGGCAGCACCGTCGTCACGACCCGGGCGGACGAGGGCGGCGTCGTCGTCGAGCAGCTCGACGTCGAGAGCGGCGGCGAGCCCACCGAGATCGCGACGATCGAAGGCGAGGGCCTGACCGGCGGCGACGTCACGTTCGACGAGGGCCACGCCGTGGTCACCGTCTACGACGAGCAGGAGGCCGACCGGGCCGTGGTGCTCGACGTGGCCTCGGGCGAGGTTGCCGGCGTCTTCGACGGCCAGGGCGCGTCCGTCAGCGGCGCCGTCCAGGACGGCTCGTTGTGGATGACCGCGGCCACCGTGGGCGGCGAGGTCGAGCCCACCGCCACCGACGGCGCGATGTGGCGGCTCGACCCCGAGACCGCCGATGGCGAGATGTGGCTCGACGAGCCGGTCTCCGGCGCGGACGCCTCGGGCGGGCAGCTGCTCGTCGACGAGGGCCTCGGCGGCCCCGGCGACAGCTCGCGTGTGATCTCGCAGGGTCAGTAAGGACCGCACCGACGAGGGGTACCCGGACCAGGGGTGCCCCTCGTCGTCGTGCGTCGGCGCAGGTGGGAGGGCCGACCAAGGAGAGAGTCGGGGGGAGTTCTCCCGCCCCCAGACCTGCCCCGTTCCGGGCCTGCGGGGACCACCGGGTCCTCCCTAGCGTCGAGAACGTGGTCATCACCACGATGACCGGCCGATCAGCCGCAGCTCGTCCGAGCCGCGACCGACGACGAGGGGGACATCATGACCAGGACACGACGACTGACGACCCGCACCACCGCCCGCCCGATCACGGGGGCCGGCCTGCTCGCCGCCGTGGCGCTCACGCTCGGCGCCTGCGCCGGCGACCCTGCCGGGACCGCTCCCGGCGACGGCCAGCAGGAGCAGGCGCCCGCGCCAGCACCCGCGCCGGGCGACGGCGGGGAGAACACCCAGCCCGTCGAGCCGCCGGCACCCGAGGAGGGCGCGCCGGAGGACGGCGCACCGACCGACGGCGCCCCCGAGGACGACGCCGAGGCGCCCGCGGACCAGGGCGACGCCACCGGCGAGCCCACGATCACCGTGGTGGGACCGGACGGGGCGGAGCTCGAGCCGGGGTGGACCCAGGAGCTCGACATGGCGGAGGCCCCGCTCGGCGAGCTCGAGGACCACCGGACGGTCCCGGCGTCAGACAGCTCGATGGACGGGGTGGTGCGGACGAACGAGGTCGTCGCCGCCGGTCCGCTCGGGCAGCCGTACGCCTGGAGCATGGCGGGTGACGACGCCACGCTGGTCGAGTACGACCACGACGGCAACGCCACGCCCGTCGAGTACACGCTCGAGGAGGAGACCGACATCGGCCTCGCCGAGCCGCTCGACATGATGGCGCACCCCGACAGCAACGCCGACACGATCGTGTGGACCGCCGGCAGCGACCAGGGCATCCGGCTCATGCAGCTCGACCCGAACGGCGGCGCCGCGACCGAGGTCGCCTCGACGGCCGACGGCCCGATTGGCGAGACGATCGTCGGCGTGTCGGACTTCGGCATCGTCACGCAGGCCGAGGACGGCGCGCTCTACCACGCGACGTTCTCCGGAGAGACGACCGACCTCGGGGTCATGTCCGAGCCGTACTCGTCCCCCGGGAACCACGGCGTCTCGACCGCGGCGTTCGACGGTCCGACCGTGCTGACCACGCGGGCCACCGACGTCGGGATCGTCGTCGAGGCGGTCGACGTCGACCGGGACGGTGACCCCCGCCAGGTCGCGACCATCGAGGGCGAGGGCCTGGTCGCCGGCGCGATCACGGCCGACGAGGACCTCGCCGTCGTCAGCGTCCACGGCGAGAACGGCGCCGAGCAGGCAGCGGTGCTCGACGTCGAGGGCGGCACGCTCGTCGGCATCGTCGACGCGCCCGGGACGTCCGTGAGCGGCGCGGTCCAGGACGAGTCGCTGTGGATCACCGCAGCCACCGTCGGCGGTGAGGTGGAGCCCACGGCCACCGACGGCGGCATGTGGCGATTCAGCGTCAACGACGGCGCGGGCGAGCGTTGGTTCGACGAGCCCACCTCGGGCGCTGACGCCTCCGGTGGGGTGCTGCTCATCGACGGCGGCCTGGGCGGCCCGGGTGAGGACTCGTACGTCATCTCCCAGGGGCAGTGACGGGGGAGGACCGGACGCACGACCAGCCGCACGAGCACGAACGAGGGGCGCCCGATCAGCGGGCGCCCCTCGTCGTCGTGCGGGTGGGTACGGGAGGTGAGCCGCCCGCTCAGATCTGACCGACGGCGAACGTGTCGCAGTCCTGCATCGTGCCGCCCTCGTACCCGACCGTGAACCAGTGCATGCGCTGCTCGGACGAGCCGTGCGTCCACGTCTCCGGGTTGACCTCCTGGCCGGCGCCGGACTGGATCCGGTCGTCGCCGACGGCGGAGGCGGCGTCGAGGGCGTCCTGGATCTCCTCGGTGGTCGGCTCGACGAGCATCGGCTCGCCGGTCTCCTCCTGCGGGACCTGCGAGGCGTGGTTGACCCACATGCCCGCGTAGCAGTCGGCCTGCAGCTCGAGCCGGACGCCGTCGGACTGCGGACCGGTGTCCGTGCGGTTCGCCGTGGCCATCACGCCGGTCTCGTTCTGCACGTGGTGGCCGTACTCGTGGGCGAGGATGTACATCTGCGCGAGCGGCGCGTTCTCCGCGCCGAGCTGGGTCTCGAGCTGGTCGAAGAAGCCGGTGTCGATGTACGCGCTCTCGTCGGGCGGGCAGTAGAACGGGCCGACGGCGGAGGTCGCGTTCCCGCAGCCCGTCCCCACCGAGTCCTGGAACAGGACGAACTCGGGGCGGCGGTGCTCGATGTCCGCCTGCTCCGGGAGGGTGACCTCCCAGACGTCGTGCAGCGAGCCCCAGGTCAGCACCATCCGGCAGTCGACGTCCGTGTTCGCGTCCGCGCCCGTGCAGTCGCCGAGCGTCTCCTCCTCGGCCGGGGCCGCGCCGCCGCCCCCTCCGCCGCCCATGAGGCCACCGAGGTCCTGCCCCGTGAGCAGGTAGATGACCAGCGCGACGACGGCCAGACCGCCACCGCCCGCGGCCGCGGCGCCGCCACGTCCACGTCCGCGCCTGCGCACGCCCTCGCTGCCGCCGCTGCCGCTCGCCGAGTCCCGGAACGTCATGCCGGCTCCTCCTTGGTCGCTGCCGCGCGCCTGCCGGCGGGACCACCCCGTCGGGGCCGCGCGACTCCCGAGCGAACAGTAGCGAGGTCGGCGGGCGTCGGCCCGGCATTGGCGCTGCGGGGGAGCAGTGCGTCGAGTATGCGGTTCGTCGTCATCGAGATTGATCCTTCTATGTTTCGTCAAGCGGCCATGGTGGGTTCGGGGGTGCTGTTGAGGGTGCGGAAGATGCGGCGGGCGAGGTAGCGCTTGAGGCAGCGGCGGATCTCGGCCTTGGTGCGGTGCTCGCCGGCGCGGCGTTCGACGTAGGCGCGGGTCTCGGGGTCGTGACTCATCCGGGTCACGACCGCGGTATGCAGGACCCTGTTCAGTTGCCGGTCGCCCCCGCGGTTGAGGCGGTGTCGCACGGTGTTGCCCGAGGAGGCCGGGATCGGACTGACCCCGGCCAGGGCCGCGAACGCGGCCTCGGAACGCAACCGGCCCGGGTGGGAGAACACGGTCAGTGACACGGCCGCGGTGATCGGCCCGACACCATGCATCTCGAGCAGCGGCGCGGCCAGGCTGGACTTGACCAGAACGGTGATGCGCTTCTTGTTCGTGGCGAGCTCGACGTCCAGGGCCAGGATCTGGGCGGCCAGGCGGACGGCCTCGCTGCGGGCGGTCGCGGTCGCGATGTCCTCATCGCGCTCGCGCCACCGGCTGATCATGGCGATCACCTTCTTGCCCGGGGCCCGGCGCGCATCGATACCCAGGTCGCTGACGCGCAGCAGCGCGGTCAGCGCGTTCGTGGCCGCGGTACGTTCGCTGTTCATCTGCTCGCGGGCGGTGAGCAGGACCCGCAGCGCGGCCCGTACCCCACTAGCGGCGCGGAGGTGACGCAGCCGGCTGACCTGAAGCGGGAGGACGGCGGCCGCGATGCGGTAGGCATCCAGGGCATCGGACTTACCCACGCCCCGGTTCCCGCGCGGGTTCATCCGCGCGGCCTCCACGACCTGATAGCCGGCGTCCTGGACAACGCCGGCCAGGGTCGCGCCGTAGGACGCGGCGCCCTCGATGACCCACAACGCGGCCATATCGGCCCCGGTGCGGCGAGCGGCCCAGGCGATCGCGCGGGCCATGCCCGCAGGCGTGGTCGGGAACTGGGCAGAATCGATCAGCTCGCCGCGGGCGGCCAGCACCGCCAACGAATGGGTCTGGGCGTGGGTGTCGACCCCGATGACGAACGGATGGGAGTGCGCGACGATAGCCATAGCGGCCTGGTGTCCTTCCTACCAATGAGTGGATGGTCTGGTCGCTGGTGGCCGGTGCCGTTCTGGGTAGGAGTCACCTCGGGACAACACTGTGACGAGTCACGCCACACCAGTGGCGGACAACCTTCTGATCAGGTCTCCGAGATGGGCCAGGACGGTGCCGGCCACCCCACCCATGGGCGGACAGATCAATCTCCAGACACCCCCAACAAGGGGTCTGCGGTTCGCCGAGTCACACCCACGAGCGGAACGACCA
>NZ_JBUZNL010000019.1:0-50166 GCF_055326485.1 Georgenia sp. G2120
GCACCAACCGCTGTGAGTGTGGGGGTGGCTGGTCTGGGACTGGCTGGCAGGGTGGTGGCTGGTCGTTCCGCTCGTGGGTGTGACTCGGCGAACCGCAGACCCCTTGTTGGGGGTGTCTGGAGATTGATCTGTCCGCCCATGGGTGGGGTGGCCGGCACCGTCCTGGCCCATCTCGGAGACCTGATCAGAAGGTTGTCCGCCACTGGTGTGGCGTGACTCGTCACAGTGTTGTCCCGAGGTGACTCCTACCCAGAACGGCACCGGCCACCAGCGACCAGACCATCCACTCATTGGTAGGAAGGACACCAGGCCGCTATGGCTATCGTCGCGCACTCCCATCCGTTCGTCATCGGGGTCGACACCCACGCCCAGACCCATTCGTTGGCGGTGCTGGCCGCCCGCGGCGAGCTGATCGATTCTGCCCAGTTCCCGACCACGCCTGCGGGCATGGCCCGCGCGATCGCCTGGGCCGCTCGCCGCACCGGGGCCGATATGGCCGCGTTGTGGGTCATCGAGGGCGCCGCGTCCTACGGCGCGACCCTGGCCGGCGTTGTCCAGGACGCCGGCTATCAGGTCGTGGAGGCCGCGCGGATGAACCCGCGCGGGAACCGGGGCGTGGGTAAGTCCGATGCCCTGGATGCCTACCGCATCGCGGCCGCCGTCCTCCCGCTTCAGGTCAGCCGGCTGCGTCACCTCCGCGCCGCTAGTGGGGTACGGGCCGCGCTGCGGGTCCTGCTCACCGCCCGCGAGCAGATGAACAGCGAACGTACCGCGGCCACGAACGCGCTGACCGCGCTGCTGCGCGTCAGCGACCTGGGTATCGATGCGCGCCGGGCCCCGGGCAAGAAGGTGATCGCCATGATCAGCCGGTGGCGCGAGCGCGATGAGGACATCGCGACCGCGACCGCCCGCAGCGAGGCCGTCCGCCTGGCCGCCCAGATCCTGGCCCTGGACGTCGAGCTCGCCACGAACAAGAAGCGCATCACCGTTCTGGTCAAGTCCAGCCTGGCCGCGCCGCTGCTCGAGATGCATGGTGTCGGGCCGATCACCGCGGCCGTGTCACTGACCGTGTTCTCCCACCCGGGCCGGTTGCGTTCCGAGGCCGCGTTCGCGGCCCTGGCCGGGGTCAGTCCGATCCCGGCCTCCTCGGGCAACACCGTGCGACACCGCCTCAACCGCGGGGGCGACCGGCAACTGAACAGGGTCCTGCATACCGCGGTCGTGACCCGGATGAGTCACGACCCCGAGACCCGCGCCTACGTCGAACGCCGCGCCGGCGAGCACCGCACCAAGGCCGAGATCCGCCGCTGCCTCAAGCGCTACCTCGCCCGCCGCATCTTCCGCACCCTCAACAGCACCCCCGAACCCACCATGGCCGCTTGACGAAACATAGAAGGATCAATCTCGACGAGCACCAACCGCAATCTCGACGAACAGAGGGTGGGCGTCAGGCGAGGCCGCTCGGGTCCTCGAGGGCGTCGTCGCTCGGGTCAACGTCGACGTGCCGGGTCGGGATCGCCGGCTCGCCCTCCGAGAGCCGCCACGCCGGGTAGGGGAGCGCGGCACGGGACTCGGCGTGCCGGGCCTTCGCGGCCTCGAGCGCGTCGGGGCCGTGGTGCTCGGCCACGGGTTCGCCGCCGACCACGAGGTCGACCATGAGGCGTCGCGCCCCCTGCCGGTCGACCTCGGCCCACACCTGGTCCGCCGAGGTCCCGGAGACGACGAGCTCCTCGACCGCGCGCCCGGCGCCGTCGACGATCCGGCCCGCGCGCTTGAGCCCGCCGACCGACTTCTTCGACGTCGACCGCTTGGCGACCTCCCGGGGCCGGCCGTCGGCGCCCTCGCGCGAGACGAGCTTGTAGACGAGCTCGGCGGTGGGGTGGCCGGACCCGGTGACGAGCTTGGTGCCCACCCCGTAGCTGTCCACGGGGGCGGCGTTGAGGGCGGCGATCGCGTACTCGTCGAGGTCGGAGGTCACGGTGATCCGCGTCGTCGCGGCACCGAGGGTGTCGAGCTGCGCGCGCACGGTGAACGCCTGCGCCACGAGGTCGCCCGAGTCGAGGCGCACGGCCCCGAGCTCGCCACCCGCGGCGCGCGCGGCGGCGACGGCCCGCTCGACCCCGCGCTCGACGTCGTAGGTGTCCACGAGCAGCGTGGTGCCCGGCCCGAGGGCGTCGACCTGCGCGGCGAACGCGTCCTCCTCGGAGTCGTGCAGCAGCGTGAACGAGTGGGCGGCCGTGCCGATCGCGGGGATGCCGTACCGGCGCCCGGCCTCGAGGACCGAGGTCGCGGAGAAACCGCCGACGACGGCGGCCCGCGCGGCGGCCACGGCGGAGTCCTCGTGGGTGCGGCGCGCGCCCATCTCGAGCAGCGGCCGGCCGTGGGCAGCGGTCGCCATCCGGGACGCGGCGGCGGCCACGGCAGAGTCGTGGTTGAGGATCGACAGGACGAGGGTCTCGAGGATGACGGCCTCGGCGAAGGTGCCCTCGACCACCACGATCGGGGAGCCGGGGAAGAACACCTCGCCCTCGGGGTAGCCCACGACGTTCCCGGTGAAGCGGTACTCGCGCAGCCGGTCGATCGTCTCGTCGGACACGATCTTCGCCCGGTGGAGGTAGTCGAGCTCGTCGGGGCCGAACGTGAAGTCGCCGATCGAGTCGAGCAGCCGCCCGATGCCGGCGACCACGGCGTACCTGCGCCTGGCCGGCAGTCGACGGTTGAAGACCTCGAAGACGCTGCGCCGGTCGGCGGTGCCCGAGCGGACGGCGGCCTCGACCATCGTCAGCTCGTACATGTCCGTCTTGAGCGCGGTCGATGCGCGGTGGCTCATGTGGGGAGAGTAGTCGCGCGTCGGACCGCGACGGTTATCGTGGACGTCATGGTTCAACCCGCGGTTCCGGCCGCCCCGGCGGCACCCACCGCCCCGGAGACCGACCGGCAGGCCGAGGAGAGCGCCGAGGCGGCGGCACGCCGGGCCCCGTCGTGGCGCTGCGTCGTCCACGACGACCCGGTCAACCTCATGACGTACGTGACCTGGGTGTTCCAGAGCTACTTCGGCTACGCGGAGTCCCGGGCGCACCGCCTCATGCTCCAGGTCCACCACGAGGGCCGGGCGATCGTGTCGACGGGGTCGCGGGAGTCGGTCGAGGCCGACGCGGCCGCCATGCACGGCTACGGCCTGTGGGCCACCATCGAGGAGGGCGAGGACTGACATGGACCCCTTCCGACGCGTGCGCGGCGGGATCGCCTCCCACCTCGACGTCCACGAGCGACTCTTCCTCGCCCGGCCCTTCTCCGACGTCGCCGAGCTCCTCGGCCATCGCGAGCCGCACACCACCCTGCCCGACGCCGCAGCCTCCTCGGCGCGCGCCGGCACCTCCGGGGGCGGGGCCGCCCCCGGCGACGAAGACGCAGCCCCGGCGGACGGTTCCGCGAGACCGGACGGTTCCGCGCCGTCGGCGGGCGCCGCCCGGGCGGGCGAGGGCGCACCGACGGTCGACGACGCCGTCCTCGCCGCCCTCGACTTCGTCCCCTCCGACGCCGGACCCGCGGGCGACCGGCCCCCGACCGACCCGGCCCTGGCCCGGCTGCTGCCCTCGATGTCCGAGGACGAGGCGATCGCGGGCGAGCTGCGCGAGCTCACCGAGGCGCCGCTGCGGGCGGACAAGATCCGGCGGATCATGGCGGTCGTCGACGAGCTCGACACGCCGACCGGCCCGCGGGGCTCGTTCTTCGTCCGGGACGGCCAGGAGGCCGACGTCCTGCGGGCCGTCAACGACGTCCGGCTCGTCCTCGGCACCCGCCTCGGGGTGGGGGACACGCTCGCGGACGACGAGCTGTACGCGCGCGCCGAGGCGGCCGGCAAGGGCGCGAGCGACGGCCCGGACGCCGTGCTCGAGGCCATGGCGATCCTTTACACGTCCTTGACCTGGTGGCAGGAGTCACTGATCAACGCGCTGCACACCAGGCCGCGGTCGAACTAGCGTCGTCGCCATGAACGATGCGCCCATCGGCATCTTCGACTCAGGCGTCGGAGGTCTGACGGTGGCTCGCGCCGTCATCGACCAGCTCCCGCAGGAGGAGGTGGTCTACATCGGCGACACGGCGAACACCCCCTACGGTCCGCGCCCGATCAGCGAGGTCCGCCACCTCGCGCTCGAGGTGATGGACGAGCTCGTCACCGCCGGCGTCAAGCTCCTCGTCATCGCCTGCAACTCGGCCTCGGCGGCCGTCCTCGCGGACGCCCGGGAGCGGTACGCGCTCGACGCCGGGGTGCCCGTCGTCGAGGTCATCCGCCCCGCCGTCCGCCGCGCGGTCGCCGCCACCGGCAACGGACGCGTGGGGGTCATCGCCACGCGGGCGACCGTCGACTCGGGCGCGTACCGCGACGCGTTCGCCGCGGCCCCCCGGCTCGACCTGACGATCGCCCCCGCGCCGCGGTTCGTCGAGCTCGTCGAGGCCGGCATCACCTCGGGCCCCGAGGTCCTCGCCGTCGCCGAGGAGTACCTCGCGCCCGCGAAGGAGGCGGGCGTCGACACGCTCGTCCTCGGCTGCACGCACTACCCGCTGCTGACCGGCGCCATCTCCTACGTCATGGGTCCCGACGTCACGCTCGTCTCGTCCGCCGAGGAGACGGCGAAGGACGTCTACCGCACCCTGGTGGCGCACGACATCGAGCGGAGCCCCGACGCCGCGCCGCCGCAGCACCGGTTCCTGTCCACGGGCGACCCGGAGGAGTTCGGGCGCCTCGCCCGCCGCTTCCTCGGCCCCGAGGTGCGCAGCGTCGAGGCCACGCGGCGCGGGGCGGTGGCGCTGTGAGGCTCACCGTCGTCGGCTGCTCCGGCTCGATGTCCGGCCCCGACTCCGCGGCGTCCGCCTACCTCGTCGAGGCGCGCGGTCCGGGGGAGGACGGCGCGGAGCGCACCTGGTCGATCGTGCTCGACCTCGGCCCGGGTGCGATGGGCGCGCTGCTCAACCACGTGGATCCCCGTGAGCTCGACGCCGTCGTGCTCTCCCACCTGCATGCGGACCACATGGTCGACCTCATCGGGATGCAGGTCTACCGGCGGTGGCACCCGGACGGCCCGCTCCCGCCGCTCGACGTCCACGGGCCCGCCGGCACGCTCGAGCGCACGCGGGCGGTCGGCGGGGACGACGAGGACGAGGACTACTCCGACGTCCTCACCTTCCGCACCCTGTCCACCGGCACCCCGGTGGCGGTCGGTCCGATGACGGTCGAGGTCTTCGACGCGTGGCACCCGGTACCGGCGTTCGGGATCCGCGTGACCGGGCCGTCGGAGGACGGCGCCGGCACCGTCTCCCTGGGCTACACGGGAGACACCGACTCCTGCCCCGGCCAGGACGTGATGGCGCAGGGGCTCGACCTCCTCCTGTCCGAGGCCGCGTTCCAGGAGGACCGGGACGAGGCCCGCGGCATCCACCTCACCGGCCGGCGCGCCGGCGAGCTCGCGGTCACCGGCGGGGTCGGGCGCCTCGTCCTCACCCACGTCCAGCCCTGGACGGACAAGCCGACCGTGCTCGACGAGGCGCACTCCGTGTACGACGGTCCGGTCGACCTCGCGGCACCCGGCGCCACCTGGGTGCTCTGACAGCCTCCCGGTTGCTCTGACAGCCTCCCGGTCGCTGCGTCCCGCTCCGCCGATCCCGCTCCGCCGAGAGCGGATCGGCCGCCGGGCCCGCCGGCGCCCGGCCTACCATCGACCATGGCAGAGACCGGACCCGCACCGCTGCGATCCCTGCGTCGCACGCCGCAGGAACCCCTGTGGCGTCACATGCTCGGGGAGCGGCTGCGGGCGCTGCGGCACGCGCGGGGCGAGCGGCTCGGGGACACGGCCGGTCGTGCGGGCGTCTCGCCCCAGTACCTCTCGGAGATGGAGCGGGGCGTCAAGGACCCCTCGAGCGAGATGATCGCCGCCGTCGCGGGCGCGCTCGGTGTCTCGCTCGTCGACCTCACCGTCGCCGTCAGCCGGGAGCTCGTGGCCCACGAGGCGCACGGCGCTCATCGCTCGCGCGGGGCCGAGGTGCGGGCGACCCTCGCCGTCGCCGCCTGAGCGACGCCCAGGACCCGGGCGACGCCCAGGACCCGGGCGACGCGCAGCACGCGGGCGACGCTCGTCTCCCGAGCACCGCTCGCCGACGTCGGCCGACCGGCGTGCGCGGCCCGGCCGCGCCGCTCACCTGCCCGTGAGCACGCGGTCGACGATCCCGTAGCCGACCGCCCCCTGGGCGGTGAGGACGAGGTCCCGGTCGGTGTCCGCCCGCAGCCGCTCGACCCCCTGCCCGGTGTGCTCGGCCATGATCGACTCCATCTCGGACCGGGTTCGCACGAGCTCGTCGGCCTGGAGGATGAGGTCGGGGATCGAGCCGCGCCCCTGGGCCGCCGGCTGGTGCAGCACCACCCGCGAGTGCGGCAGGACGGCACGCTTGCCCGGGGCGCCCGCGGCGAGCAGCACGGCACCGACGGAGACGGCCTGGCCGACGCACGTGGTGGCGACGTCGGGCCGGATGTACCGCATCGTGTCGTAGATGCCGAGCATCGCGCTGGGGTCCCCGCCCTCGCACGTGATGTAGAGGTGGATGTCCGCGGCCGGGTCGTCCTGCTCGAGGTAGATGAGCTGGGCGATGAGCGCGCCGGCCACCCCGGAGTCGATGCCGGTGCCGAGGTAGACGATGCGCTCGCTCAGCAGGTGGGAGTAGACGTCCATCGCGCGCTCGCCGCGCGGATGACGCTGGACGACGTTCGGGATCGTGTAGGAGCTCATCGCGCGGCCCCCACGGCCCCGCCGAGCGCGGGGATGCGTCGCGCACGGCGGGGTGCGACGTCGTCGAAGTCGGTGACGATCTCGTCGACGAACCCGTACTCCCTGGCCTCGCCGGCCGTGTACCACCGGTCGTGCAGGGAGTCCTCGAGGACCTGGGCGAACGGCCGGCCCGTGTCCTCCGCGACGAGGCCGAGCACCGTGTCCCGCGTGTGCCGCAGGTCGTCCGCCTGCAGCTCGACGTCGACCGCGCTGCCGGCGATCCCCGCCGAGCCCTGGTGCATGAGGACCCGTGCGTGCGGCATCGCCCGGCGCAGCCCCGGCGTGCCCGCGGACAGGAGGAACTGGCCGGCGCTGTAGGCGATCCCGAGGGCGAGCGTGGCCACGTCGCACGGGATCGTCCGCATGACGTCGCGGATCGCGAGCATCGCCGGCACGGACCCGCCGGGGGAGTGGATCCACAGCGCGATTCCGGCGGTCGGGTCGTCGACGGCGAGCGTCATCAGCTGGGTGGCCAGGAGAGTGCCGTTGTCGTCGTCGAGCTGGCGGTCGAGGACGAGCACGCGCTGGTCGTAGAGGGACCGGCGTGCCTCGGCGTCGAACCGGGGTGGGGGTGGGTTCTCGCTCATGGGACGACGCTCGCACCCCGGCACGGGTGAGGTCGCGCCGTGCTGCTCACGGCAGGTCTGCCCTCGGCGGAACGGCCACCGGGTGGTCGCGTCTGCGCCCATGCCGGGCGCGCCGTTAGCCTGCACGCGTGATTGCACCAGGTGACCGCGCGTCCGACCCGCTCGACCCCACCACCGACCCCGCCGGCGGGGCGCCCACGGGCGCCGCACCCGCCGGCATCCCCACGGCGGGCATGCCGTCCACCGGCACGACCACGACGACGCCGAACGGCACCGCCTCCGGCGTCCCCGACGCCATGCGGGCCGACGTCCGCCTGCTCGGCAACATGCTCGGCCAGGTGCTCAAGGAGTCCGGGTCCGAGGGCCTCTACGACGACGTCGAGACGCTGCGCGAGCTCGTCATCGACGCGCGCCGGGCGAGCAGCGCCACGGACATCGCCCGCGCCGAGGAGGTCGTCGCCGGCTTCACGCCCGAGCGCGCCATCGAGGTGGCCCGGGCCTTCTCCTGCTACTTCCACCTCGCCAACCTCGCCGAGGAGCAGCAGCGCGTCCGCGTGCTGCGCGAGACCGAGGGCGGCGGCAGCCGCGGCTTCACGTCCCCCAGCTCGCTGCCGGGCGCCGTGCGCGCGCTCGCCGACGAGGTGGGCGAGGAGGAGGCCCGCCGCCGCCTCGGCGAGCTCCGCTTCCACCCCGTCTTCACGGCGCACCCGACCGAGGCGCGTCGCCGCGCGGTCACCCGGTCGATCCGCACGCTCGGTGAGCTCATCGACGCCCGCGACGACGACCGGCTCGGTCCGTTCGCCCTCGCCGAGATCGACCGCGAGCTCCTCGCCGCCGTCGACACGCTGTGGCGCACCGCCGAGCTGCGCCCCTACAGCCCCGGCCCGCTCGACGAGGTCCGCACCCTCATGCAGACCTTCGACAGTTCGCTCGTCGACGTCGTCCCCGCCGTCTACCGGCGGCTCGACGACGCGCTGGACCCCGAGGGCGCCGGCATCGCCGAGCCCGTCGCGCCGGCGTTCGTCCGCCTCGGCAGCTGGATCGGTGGCGACCGGGACGGCAACCCCAACGTGGTCTCGCCACTGACGATCGAGGCCTCGCGCATCATGTCCGAGCACGCGCTCGCCACCATCGGGGAGCGCACCCGGCACGTCGCCATGCACCTGACCGTCGCGGACTCCTTGGTCGCCCCGGCCGACGCGGTCTCGCGCCTGTGGCAGATGCAGCGCCAGCTGAGCCCGGCGCTCGCGGAGCAGGTCGCCTCGACCTCCCCGGGGGAGACCCACCGGCGCGTCCTGCTGTTCGTCGCCGGCCGCCTCGACGCCACGCGGGAGCGCGACGCCGACCTCGCCTACGCCGACCCGGAGGAGGCGCTCGACGACATCCGCACGGTGCGCGCCTCGCTCGCGACCGCCGGCGCGCACCGGGCCGCGAACGGCGACATCGCCGACCTCGAGCGCCAGCTCGTCACCTTCGGCTTCCACGGCGCCGAGCTCGAGATGCGTCAGCACAGCAAGGTGCACCGCCAGGCGCTCGCGATCCTCGACGGGGAGGTGGACCCCGAGGAGCACCCGCCGGCCGTGCCGGTCGAGGAGGTGCTCGACACGATGCGGGCCGTCGCCCTCGTCCAGCGCCGGCTCGGCGAGGGGGCGGCGGGCCGCTACCTCGTCTCGTTCACCCAGTCGAGCGAGGACATCGCCAACGTCTACCGGCTCGCGCGGATCGCCGCGGGGGACGGACGCCACGCCCCGGTCATCGACGTCGTGCCCCTGTTCGAGACGTTCGAGGACCTGCGCAACGCGCCCCGGATCCTCACCGAGATGCTCGACATCCCGGACGTCCAGGAGCGGCTCGCCGCGAACGGGCGCCAGATCGAGGTCACGCTCGGCTACTCGGACTCCGCGAAGGACGTGGGCCCGGTGGCCGCCACGATCGCGCTCTACGACGCGCAGCGGCAGATCGCCGACTGGGCGAAGGAGCACGACATCGCGCTCACCCAGTTCCACGGGCGCGGCGGCGCGCTCGGCCGTGGCGGCGGCCCCGCCCACCGGGCCGTGCTCGCGCAGCCGCCGCACAGCGTCGACCTGCGGTTCAAGGTGACCGAGCAGGGCGAGGTCATCTCGGCCCGGTACTTCAACCAGGCCATCGGTATCCGGCACATCGAGTCGGTCGCCGCCGCCACGCTCATGGCCTCCGCGCCGAGCGTGGAGCGGCGCAACGCCGAGGCGGCCGAGCGGTTCGCCGAGCTCGCCGAGCGGCTCACCACGACGTCCCGCGAGCGGTTCGACGCGCTCGTCGGCGCCGACGGCTTCCCCGCCTGGTTCGCCCAGGTCACCCCGCAGGAGGAGGTCGGCCACCTCGCGATCGGCTCGCGGCCGGCCAAGCGCGGCCTGTCGGTCGAGTCGCTCGACGACCTGCGCGCCATCCCGTGGAACTTCGCCTGGTCGCAGGCCCGGACCAACCTCACCGGCTGGTTCGGCCTCGGTACGGCGCTCGCGGAGGTCGGCGACGTCGAGCTCCTGCGCTCCGCCTACGCGCAGTGGCCGCTGTTCGCCACGATGGTCGACAACATCGAGATGTCGCTGGCCAAGGCCGACGACCTCATCGCCGCCCGCTACCTCGCCCTCGGCGACCGCGAGGACCTGTCCGCCATGGTCCTCGAGGAGCTCGAGCTCACGCGCCGCTGGGTCCTCGAGGTCACGGGCCAGGACGAGCTGCTCCAGTCCCACCGGGTGCTCGGCCGCGCCGTGGCGCTGCGCAACCCGTACATCGACGCCCTCTCGCTCCTCCAGCTGCGGGCGCTGCGCGTGCTGCGCGGCGACGTGGACGAGGTGCCGGACGAGGTCCACCAGCTCCTCCTCATCACCCTCAAGGGAGCGGCCGCCGGCCTCCAGAACACGGGGTGACCCACCCCCCGACTCCTCGTCGAGACTGCGGTTGGTGCTCGCCGAGATTGCGGTTGGTGCACCTCGACGTCGGGCGGCTCCGATCGGTTGGTGCACCAACCGCAGTCTCGGAGAACGGATCCCGCGCGCGCTCACACGTGTCGACAGTGCGGTTCAGCGGCCTGAGCCGCACTCTCGACCAACGGCGGTGGAGGGGGGGCCGCCCGGGGTGCCGGACCGGACGGCCCACCTCGGCGCGCGCCGGTAGCCTCGACCCATGACCTCTGACTCGACGAGCACACCCGTGCCCCGCGCCGACGGCCGCGCGCCCGACCAGCTTCGCGACGTGCGGATCACCCGCGGCTGGCAGAAGGCGGGCGAGGGGTCGGTCCTCGTCGAGTTCGGCGACACCCGGGTGCTGTGCGTCGCGTCGTTCACGGCCGGCGTCCCGCGCTGGCGCAAGGACTCCGGCGAGGGCTGGGTGACCGCCGAGTACGCGATGCTCCCGCGCGCCACGAACGACCGCTCCCAGCGCGAGTCCGTGCGCGGGAAGATCGGCGGCCGCACGCACGAGATCAGCCGCCTCATCGGCCGGTCGCTGCGCGCCGTCGTCGACATGTCCGCGCTCGGCGAGAACTCGATCGTGCTCGACTGCGACGTCCTCCAGGCCGACGGCGGTACCCGCACCGCCGCCATCACCGGTGCCTACGTGGCGCTCGCCGACGCGATCACCTGGGGCCAGCGTGAGGGCCACGTCCGCAAGGGCGCCGGCGTGCTCAAGGACTCCGTCGCGGCGATCTCCGTGGGCGTCGTCGACGGGCGCCCCGTCCTCGACCTGCCCTACGTCGAGGACGTCGCCGCCGACACCGACATGAACGTCGTCGTCACCGGGGGCGGGAAGTTCATCGAGATCCAGGGCACCGCCGAGGGCGAGGCGTTCGACCGCGCCGAGCTCGACGCCCTCCTCGACCTCGCCCTCACCGGCACCGCCCGCCTCACCGAGCTCCAGCGCGAGGCTCTCGCCGGCGGGGCCGGCGCGTGACGAACCACCCGAGCCCGACGCCGGAGCCCGCCCCGGGCGGTCACGTCACCGGGCGTGACGGCACAGCCGGGCAGGTCCCGACGCCGGAGCCCGGCGCGGGCGCATCGATCCGTCCGCGGCTCGTGCTCGCCACCCACAACCCCGGCAAGCTCGCCGAGCTGCGCGAGATCCTCGCCCCGCTCGTCCCGGGCCTCGCGCCGGAGGAGGTCGTCACGGCCGGGGAGCTCCGTATCGACCCGCCGGTCGAGGACGGCGTGACGTTCGAGGCCAACGCGCTGCTCAAGGCGCGCGCGATCGCCGTTGCCTCGGGCCTGCCCGCGGTGGCCGACGACTCCGGCCTCGCCGTCGACGTGCTCGGCGGATCGCCCGGTGTGTTCTCTGCACGCTGGTCCGGCCGGCACGGGGACGACGAGGCGAACAACGCGCTGCTGCTCGCCCAGCTCGCCGACGTGTCCGACGAGCATCGCGCGGCGCGGTTCGTGTGCGCGGCCGCGCTCGTGGTGCCCGGTGCTCCCGGCGCGACACCGGTCGAGGTCACGCGGTGCGGCGAGATGCCGGGGCGCCTGCTGCGCGAGGCGCGGGGGAGCGGCGGCTTCGGCTACGACCCGCTGTTCCTGCCCGACGGCGAGACGCGGTCCGCGGCCGAGCTCGCGCCCGCCGAGAAGCACGCGATCAGCCACCGGGGTGCGGCGTTCCGTGCCCTCGCCCCCGATGTTGTGCGCGTGCTCGACGCGCGCTGACTCCCGGTCCGGTCAGCTCCCGGTGCGACCCGCGCGTGCGGCCGCCTGTCGCGCGACGTCGGGCCGGTGGTGCGCCACCCATTCGCCGATCCGGTGGCGCGCCCACTGCTCGTCGAACTGGGACAGCGGGATCGCCGTTCTCGACTCACCGCTGTCCGGGTCGGTGCCGTAGCGCGCAGGGTCCTGGGCGTAGGTGCGCTCCGCCAGCGGACCGCCCGTCACCTCCGTGGTGCCGCGACCGACCAGTCCTAGGCCCTCGCGGCGGAAGGCGCTGAACCCCTCCGTCGGAGCGCCGCCTCCGAGCGGGGTGATCGTCGGAATCACCTCGGCCGCGCGGACGTCGTCCCACGCCATCCGCCGGACGGACGAGTCACCGACGTACTCGACGCCGTCGGGGGACAGGGTGAGCGACAGGCCGGCCGCGGAGTCGCGGGCTGCCCGCCGGCCCAGCCAGGCGATGAGCGCGGTCGACACGGCGGCGGCACCCAGTGCGATGAGCACCGACCACGGGATCCCCGCGAGCGCGAAGAGGGGCCAGTAGACCAGGGCGGTCGCGACGAGCAGGCCTGCTATCCGAAGGGGCGTGCGTGTGACGGTCTCGGCCGCGTGTCGGGAACCGGCGACGGCGACGAACCGCTCGGCGGTCACGAAGTCCTCATCCATCCAGTCTCCTTCACGGCTCTGCGGGCAGCTGGATCGGGGCGTGCGCCCCGCACGAGATGTGTGCCGAGCACCGGCCCGATCGGTTCCGTCGACGCTACCTGCTCCCCGGCCGCGCTGGCGGGGGCTCTGCGGTTGCGTCCAGGATCGCGAGGGGGGGAGGACTCCCCGCCAACGGGGTCACGACTCGTGCTCGATCTCGGTAAAGATCGACGTCCATGACGAGACACCCGACGGCGAGGACCGGCACCACAGCATGAACACCACGAACAGCGGGCACTTCGAGGGCGGAGATTCGCAGGACGCAGTGCTGCTCGTCGTCGATGACGACGCTCGCACGGTCGGCATCGAGCTCGCCGCCGACTGGCCGGAGGTCGTCGCCGAGAAGGACCTCGGTCTCCACCTGGTGGAGGCGCACCGCGCCGCCGTCGCTGCACGTGACACCAGCCAGATGGAGCAGGTGGACCTCGGGGGGTTGCTCGCCAGGTTGCGGACACTGACCACCATGACGCCGGAACAGCTTCGAGAGCACGTCGGAGCTGATGCGGCCGATGCCGCGTGGCGTCCGTCGAGCGCGTCAGGCAACGATGACCTGCTCGATCCCGGGGTACGCGCCGCCCATGCCGAACGGCTCCGAGAGATCCACGGCGAGCCCGACGAGGTGACGTCTCCGGACGGACTACTCACCCTGCAGGGCGTGTCCGGGCGGCCGACCGGACTCACGGTCGCGCGCGGCTGGTCGACGCGCTACGACGTGCAGTCCCAGGCTGCGCAGCTCTTCGCGTTGCTCGAGGAGCTGGCTCGACGACACGACGATCGTCTCGCCCAGCTCGACCTCGAGTTCCCGGGCCTGGCCGAACGTCAGCAGGCATCGATCGACCGTGGGCTCGACCTGGTGCGGAGCATCCCGCTGACGGAGAACGACGAAGGACGGAGACAGACCGATGGCTGACATCGAGATCACCTACAGCGTCGTGCGCTCGGTGGCGAGAACCTGGGACACGACGCTCGCCGACGAGTACACGAGGCTCAAGGGCCGGGCGGAGTCGTTCACGGTCGACAGCGGCTCCTGGAGCGGCGGGGTCGGCGGCGTCTATGACTCCATCCGGACGACGATGGCCGCGGTCGCCGGTGGCGGGAGCGACGAGATGGATCTGATGGCGGGCGCGCTGAAGGCCGCGTGTGACCACTACGAGGAGACGGACGAGGAGTCCGAGTACGAGTTCGATACTCGCACCTGACCTCCGCGGTGGGTGTGGATCACCAGGACGACACACTGACGACGAACCGAGAAGAGGACGATATGTCGAGCGCCGAGTTCCTGAGGTCCGAGCTACGCCGAGTCTCGGGCGAGCTGCGTGATGCCGAGGGCGGCCTGCGCAACTTTCCGAACCAGGTCCCGCCGGTGGTCAGCAGTGCGGTCAGTGGCCCCGCGAACGATCTTGCGGACGGCTGCGCGAACGCGTCCGGCGACGCCGATCGCGTCGAGCTGAACGTCCGGGACGACGCCGCGGTGCAGCAGGCGAAGGATGACTGGATCGCGTGGGCGGAGTCCGTGCTCGAGACCATCACGGACTTCCAGACCACCGAGGTCGGACCGCAGCACTGGTCGGCGGACGGTGCCACCGCCTACGCCAACGCCCGCACGCCGCAGAGCGACGCGATGACGTTCATCGAGCAGCACGCCCGCGACATCGCACGTGAGCTGGAGATCTACGGCGAAGCCATCGACGAATTCCGTAACTCGGGCCTGCTGTGGGTCGGGGAGATCGTCCTGCTGCTCGCGTCGATCGTCGCGATCCTCGCCACCCCCGTCACATTCGGGGTCTCGGGGGTCCTCGGCATCATCGGGCTCGTCGGCTCCCTCGTGATGATGGGCTTCACGATCGCCAACCTCATCGAGCTCGCCAACCAGCTGAAGGACACGACGCCGTTCGACGAGCTGCTTGCCAGCATCTCCTCGACCCCGTCCCTCCGTTCGGGTGAGTGGCCCTACGCGCTGAAGGCGCAGGACTGACGAGCGGCAGCTGCTTCCTCACGGTCGGGAGCGGTCGGAACCTCTCCGGGTCGCAAGTCGGACGACCAGCACCACGAGCCGCCACCCGAAGGAGCCGGCGGCGAACAGGCCGGCAGCCACCAGCACGAACGTCCATGCGGTCCCGCCGCCGGTGAGTGCGCGCAGTGCCATGCCGATCCCGAGGGTGCCGAGCCAGACGAGCACCCCGGTGGGCCACAGCGAGGTCGGGGCACGCCACAGCCGACCCGCCACCCACGTGATCGCGAGCGCGGCGAGGAACGGCCACGCAATGCGAGCCAGGTCCCCGGCGCCCCGCTCGTGGGCGTCCGCACCGCCGAGTGTGAAGGCCGCGACCACTGCCACGTCGAGGAGGAGCGCCCACCACACGACGCCACGACGCCGCGCGACCGGTGTCACGCCGTCGGGTCGGGTGGGCGAGGCTCCGGTCCCCGTACGACCGACGTCGTCGTGACGAGCGGGACGGTCCCCGACCCGCTCCCCGCCTCTCGTCACGGCAGGCGGCCGAGGTGCGCGAGCGCGCGGCGCACGAGGTCGGCGTGCCCCTCGGACATGTCGCCGGTGATCTCCGGGGTCACGACCTCGCGCGGGGTGAACCAGCTGAGCTCGAGGGTGTCGTTGGACGGGCTGCAGTCGCCGGCGACGGGCACGATGTGGGCCAGCGACACCGCGTGCTGGCGCGGGTCGAGGTAGTGCTCGCCGGGCGTGGGGAAGTACTGGCCGATCGCGTACGGCACCGGGGAGACCGGGAGCTGGGGGAGCGAGAGCGGGCCGAGGTCCTTGTCGAGGTGGCGCACGAGCGCCTGGCGCACCGTCTCCTGGAACAGGACGCGGCCGGAGACGAGCTCGCGGGTGATGGTCCCCTCGGGCCGCGCGCGCAGCAGGAGGCCGACCGCCTCGAGGGTGCCGTTCTCGCCGACCCGCACAGGGACGACGTCGACGTAGAGCATCGGCACCTTGCGGCGGACGAGCTCGAGCTCCTCCTCGGACAGCCAGGGACCCATGTCGTCGGACGCGATGTCGCTCACCCGTCGTTTCTACCCCGGCGCCGGGCGTCGGCGCGACTCCGCCGCGGCCGGGGAACGCACGACCTCGCCGGGACCTGTGCACGAGTCGGGACTCGTTCGGGCGCGGTCGCTAGGCCGACAGGCATGGCACGCGACACTGCAGGGTTGATCCGCGACGCGCTCGCGCTCGACGTGGATCAGCGCGCAGTCGTCGCGCGCGCCCTCATCGAGTGCCTCGAAGACGCGTCCGGCGTGGGTGAGAGCGAAGAAGAGTGGCGTGACGAGGCTGTTCGGCGGCTGGCTGAGGTCAGGGCCGGTACGGTGGAGGCGGTGGAGGCGTTGCATGCTGACGAGCACCATGCGCGTCTACGTGCCTCGCTTACTGCATGACCCTGGACCAGCGGGAACCGCAAGGTGCGCGAGGCGGGACTCGAACCCGCACGCCCGAAGGCACCAGGACCTAAACCTGGCGCGGCTGCCAGTTACGCCACTCGCGCTCGCGGGCACGGCCCGCGAAGGACGAGCCTACGTCGTCGTCGGCCGACGATCACCACGTCGACCGACGACGAACACCCCGGTGCTGAACGCGCCTACGCTGCCGCGGCGAGCCCCAGCTCGCGCGCGAGGAGTGCCATGTGCCCCTTGGCCCGCACGTTGTACCGCACCCAGCTCACGACGCCGTCCGGGTCAAGGACCGCGGTCGAGCGGATGAGCCCCTCGTAGGTGCGCCCGTAGTTCTTCTTCTCGCCCCACGTGCCCCATGCCTCGGAGACGGCGTGGTCCTCGTCGGAGAGCAGGTCGAACGGGATCGCGTCCTGCTCGACGGCGCGGGCGAGCCGCTCGACGGGGTCGGGCGAGATGCCGACGAGCGCGTACCCGGCGTCGGTGAAGACGTCGTACCGGTCGCGGGCGTCGCACGTCTGCTGCCGGCACGCCGGGGTCAGGGCCTGCGGGTAGAAGTAGACGATGAGTCCGGTGCGGCCCTCGGCGAGGAGCTCGTCGATCGTGCGGACGGCGCCGGTGTGCGCGGGCAGCGAGAAACCGGGCGCGGCGCTCCCGATCGCGAGCCGCGCCCCTGCGGGGGCAGTCACGCGCCGAGGACCTCGCGCAGGCGCGCGACGTGGCCGTTGGGGTCCACGCCGTACTCGACGTGGGTCAGGCGCATCTCGGGGTCGACGACGAAGGTCGAGCGCTTGTTGCCCGTCTGGACGCCGAACGGGGTCTCGTGCGTGCCCCACGTGCCGTACGCGTCGCCGACCGCGTGGTCCTCGTCCGACGCGAAGGGGAAGGACACGTGGTTGTCCGCCGCGAACGACTCGAGGTCGGCGACGGGGTCCGCGGAGATGCCGACCAGGGAGTAGCCGGCGGCGGCGAGGGCCGCCTCGTTGTCCCGGAAGTCGCACGCCTCGGTCGTGCAGCCGGGCGTTGCGGCCTTCGGGTAGAAGTAGACGATCGCGCCCTTGCCCGAGCCGACGAGCTCGGACAGGACGACCCGCGAACCGTCGTGCGCGGGGAGGTCGAAGTCGGGCGCCTGGTCACCGGCGGAGAGAGAAGTCATGCGCCCATCGTGGCATCACCCGCCCCGTCCGCGCCGGTGCGACCGAGGAAGAGACACGACGACGAGACCCGCGATCACGACCGCCGCCAGCAGCGCGCCGGCGCCCGCGGGCGAGGCGGCGAACAGAGGGAGGACGGCGGGTGCGGCGGCGCCGGCCGCGAACTGGGCCGACTGCGTGACCGAGGTCGCGCCGGCCTCGTTGGTGGGTGTCGAGGCGATCGCGAGGCTCGTGCACAGGATCCGCACGCACGAGGCGGTCGCCCCGCACAGCGCGACGGCGAGCACGAGCAGCCACAGTGCGGGGGAGACCTGGACGGCGAACGTGGCCGAGGCGAGGACGGCCGCCGCCACGGCGCCCATGGCGAGCATCCCGAACCGGTCCGCCCAGGCGCCGGCGAGCCGCGCCGTCGCGAACCCCGCCACCCCGAAGGCGACGACGACGAGCCCGCGCTGCGCCGGTGGCAGGCCGAACCTGTCGGTGGCGATGAGGGCGGCCGAGAGCACGACGAAGTTGGCGGCGAGCTGGGCGGTGGCCGCCATCACCGTCACGGAGCCGAGCCGAGGGTTGAGCAGGGCGCCCCAGGCGGCGGGTGCGGTGGGCACACGTGTGGGCCGGCCCGACGGGGTGAGCAGCGCGAGGACCACGGCGGCAAGTGCGGTGGCGACGAAGGCGATCCGCCAGTCGTGGCCGGCCGCGAGGCCCCCGGCGAGCGGTGACAGCGCCTGACCGGCTGCCTGTGCGGCGGCGAACCCGCCCAGCGCACGCCCGACCCGGCCCCGGTCGGTCGCGGCCACGATGAGCGTGATGAGCACGGGTGTGAGGAAGGCGTTGGCCGCGCCCTGGACCGCGCGGGCGCCGAGGAACAGCGGGAGCGTGGGGACCAGGGCGCACGCCACCGAGGACGCCGCGTAGGAGGCGTAGCCCACGCGGACGACCGTGGCCCGGTCCCACCGGTCGGCCAGGGTGCCGGACACCAGGAGCAGGAGCGCGAAAGGGCCGAGGTACCAGGTGATCGACTGCGAGGCCCCGTGGACGGTGGTGCCGAGCCCCTCGGCGAGCTCGGGCAGCATCGTCGAGACCATCCCGCCGCCGAACGGACCCATGAACCCGCCCACGTAGAGCACCCACAGACGCCGGGGAGCGGTCGGGGGCGGCGTCGTCACCGCGCCAGGGTAGGCCGCGCGAAACGCGGACACCTGCCGGCCGTCGGTCGTGAGAAGCGGCCTCCGTCTGGGCATCTCGATGCGGACGTCCCCGCTATCGTCAGGGATGGGGGCGCGCAATGCTGCGACGGGCCCCGAACTGCGGGTCGGCCGCGCCGCGGTACGACCGACATCGAGACCGAGCTCTCCGCGGCGCTCGGGGAGGCACAGAGGTGGGACATGGTGTCTGATCCGGTGGGCCGCGGTCCCTCGACCCGCACGGCTCGACGTCGAGCCCTCGTCCTGGTCGCCGGCGCCACGCTGCTGACCGCCGCGTGCCAGGGCGGCGGCGACGGCGGGTTGAGGGCGGGTGACGACTTCTCCGTCGTCGCCGCGATCGGTGAGATCCCGGCCGAGGTGGCGGAGGGCGCCGTCTACGTCAGCACGGCGGATCTCGACTCCGCCTGCGAGGCGAACGGGTGCACGCGTCCGGAGGACGCGGACGACGAGGAGGCCGTCCGGGACTGGATGAGTGCGCTGACCGGGGGGCCGGCCGCGCCCGACGGCCCCGTGCACGTCGATCTGCCCGACTCCTTGGGCGGCCGCACGGGAACGATGGCCGACTTCCGCGATCAGGTGGGCTGGTCGCTCGTCGACGTCGACTCGTACGTGTCGTTCGCGGTGCCTCCGTCCTCCTTCACCGTCGTCACCGGTCCCGACGCGCTGAGCGACGAGCTCGTCGAGGTCGACGACGGCGTGCTCTCGACCAGCGACGCCGAGGACGGGTGGGTGGACCCGTCGTCGGCGTCGGCGATCGACAGCCTGGGTCGCCCCGTGCGTCTCACGCAGGACGAGGACCGGACCGCGCTCTCGCTCTCCACGGCCTCGGTGGCCGCGTGGCGTACCGGGCCCGAGAACGCGATCGCCGACGACGAGTCGCTCCTCGCCGTCGCCGGCGCGATGGACGACGCGGGGGTGGTCTCCGCGGTGCTCGCCCGCGACGACTTCACGGTGCCGGACGACGCGGTGGGTCCCGGAGGCGCGCACCTGCCTCCCTTCGAGACCGTCGCCGTCGGCTGGAGCGGCGGTGACGACACCGCGATCACCGTCGCCTACGGGACGGGTGCCGGCCAGGAAGCGGAGCAGCTCGCCACCGCGCTGCAGGACATGTTCGACGAGGACGTGACGTCGGCGTCCGGGACGTCGGTGGGCCGCCCGCTGAGCGACTTCCTTGTCCTGGACGACGTCACGGTCGGGGACTCGCTCGTGACGGCCACCGTGCGACCCGCGGCCGAGGGGCGCCCCAGGACGGTCGTGGAGATGCTGCATGTGCGCGACCTGCTGTTCAGTCACCGGTAGCCGCTCTCCCGGCCCCGACGGGTTGCCGGTCGGCGCCGCTGTGCGTGACCTCACGGCGTGCGGACGGACCACGGACTGGGAGGACGCGCCTCCGAGCGGTAGAGTGATTCCTCGGTTCACACGGGTCGGTCGCGCGCAGCGCGAGCCCCTCGGACCGCGCACCGCTAGCTCAACGGCAGAGCAGCTGACTCTTAATCAGCGGGTTCTGGGTTCGAATCCCAGGCGGTGTACAGCAGGAAGGCCCCGGCCGCGGACATCCGCGGCCGGGGCCTTCGTCGTGCCGCTCGCCCGCCGTCGCCGTGCGCGTCCGGC
Organism: Georgenia sp. G2120; assembly: GCF_055326485.1. Taxonomy (NCBI): domain Bacteria; kingdom Bacillati; phylum Actinomycetota; class Actinomycetes; order Allobogoriellales; family Allobogoriellaceae; genus Georgenia; species Georgenia sp. G2120. The sequence continues at coordinate 20,150 of NZ_JBUZNL010000019.1, forward strand.
GGCCTCCGAGTAGCGTCGTGTCACGAGGGCGTAACGGCGCACGGGGGAGCCCCGCGGAAGCGGGTTCCCGATGCGGGCGGCGAGCGCCCACACCCCAAGGAGGCACGCCATGAGTCACAACGGCAAGCATGTCGCCGATCCGCACGAGGGCGGCGACGAGGGCGAGGTCGGGCACAGCCCGAGCGAGTACCAGCACCGTCCGGACAACCCGGACCAGCCGGACAACCCGCAGGCCGAGCACACGGACCGTTCCGCCTACATGCACGACGGGTCGGACGGCGGGGGCGGCGCCGGCCGCACCCACGACGGCGGCGTCCTCGGCGGCGCCGGTGTCGAGGGCGACGCGGGCGGGACCCTGCGCCCGGACGGCGCGGACCGGCCCGACGCCTGACATCCCCTGCACGTAGCTGAGCAGTCCACCCGTACGACACATTCGAACGAGGGAGAAGCATGATCAGCATCAACGATGTCGGTGGCATCCTCGCCGCGAAGACGCCCGTCCACGGAAGCGACGGCAAGATTGGCACGGTGGGGCAGGTCTTCCTGGACGACTCCAGCAACGACCCCACCTGGATGACCGTCAACACCGGGCTGTTCGGCACCAAGGAGACGTTCGTCCCGCTCGACGGGGCGACCTACGAGAACGACGAGATCGTCGTGCCGTTCACGAAGGACGCGGTCAAGGACGCGCCGCGCCTGGACGTGGACGAGAACCTCACTCCCCAGCAGGAGAGCGAGCTCTTCGAGCACTACGGACTGCAGGACCGCTACGCGGGCTGGGACCAGCAGCCCGGGATCGCCGGCGACGCGCGCCAGGACGGGACCGCCCCCATGGCGGACCAGCAGGGAGCGCCCGTCGCCGGTGCCGGTCACGCCGGCGCACCGGCCGAGGGGGCCGTGGCGGGCCCGACCTTCCGCGACGACCGTCCGGACTCCGCACGCCCGGACGCCCCCACCGCGGACGGTCAGCCCGTCCAGGCCGACTCCGACCTCGCGGTCCCGGCCGCCGCCGCCGGTGGCGCCGCCACGGGCGGCGCGCTCGCCGGCCCGCCGCACGTCGGGCCGGGCCGGGTGTCCGAGGACGGCGCCCCTGCCGGCGCCCACGACGAGCGTCCCGTCCAGGCCGGAGCGCCCGTCGGCGACGCGCGCCTCGGCGACGCGCCGGTCCAGCCGCGCGCCGGTGAGCACGTCGGTCCCGCGGGGGCTCCCGCCGCACCCCACGAGCAGGGGCATGCTGGAGCGGGCGAGGTCGACCGTCCGCCGCACGAGCGTGAGCACGGCGTCCCGGGCGAGGCTCCGGTCCCGCCGCACGAGCGTGAGCACGGCGTCCCGGGTGAGGCTCCGGTCCCGCCGCACGAACGTGAGCATGGCGTCCTGGGTGAGGCTCCGGTCCCGCCGCACGAGCGTGAGCACGGCGGTCCGGCCGGTGGTCCTCCGGTCCCGCCGCACGCGCAGGGTGGGGCCTCCGATCAGGCGGGCCAGCAGACGGGTCGGATGCGGCTGCGCCGCTACACGGTGACGGAGACCTTCGCCGAGGACGGCACGCCGGTCACGAGCGAGGACATCCACATCGAGCGGGACCCCGCGGGTCCCGACGCGGGTGCGGACGGCGACGCGGGTCGCCACGCACGTCCCTGACCTGCTCCTTGCCGGCCGGGAGCCGAGCCGCCTGACCCTCGGGTCGGCGGCCGGCCCCGGCCGGTGCCGTGTCCGCAGGGCGCGACGTCAGGTGCGAGGGGTCAGCGCTTCTTGCGCATCGTGCTGCGTCGCTTGCCGCCGCCGGAGCGGCGGCGCGAGGACCCCGAGCCGAACCGCCCGCCGGAGCTCCGCCGGCTGGAACGACTCGACCTGAAGCTACCGCCGAAGCTGCTGCGACCGGACCCGCCGGAGCGTCCCGACCTGCGGGACCGGCCCGATCCCCAGCCGCTCCGGCGGTCACGACGCTCGTAGCCGTCGTCGTACCCGCCGTAGCCCCCGCGTACGCGCGAGACCCCGCGGGCAATGTTGATGATCGCGAGGATGACGATCGCGATGATGACCCAGGTCATCGCTGCTCTCCCTTCGCACGCGAGCGGAGGTACTGCTCCTCGAGGCTGAGGCCCGCTCCGAACCCGACGGGTGATCCGGCGTCGTCGGCCGGACCGTGGCCCGCGGTCACTGCGGGCTCGGTCGACGGCCGGTTCCGCAGCTCGAACATGCGGATCTCGTGCTCCCGCCGCCGCTGCGCCTCGCGGTGGGCCATGACGCGCTGGACGATCTTGACGACGATCGACAGCACCATCAGCGCGGGCACCACGTAGAACATCCACGGCACGCCTCCGGCGAAGGGGCCGGGGAAGCCCGCCGTGGCGGGGCCGAGAAGGGCGGTGGTCGTCGTCATGGCGACATGGTCCCACCGGAGAGCTGCTCCGGGAGGGGCTCCACCCGGGGAGTTCAGGCCATCGCCACGACGGTTCAGCGCCGCATGACCTTCCGCGCCAGCCAGTTCCCGAAGAACTGCACGCCCTGGACGAGGATGACGATGACGATGACGGTGATGATCGTGAGGATCCAGTCGAAGCGCTGGTAGCCGTACGTGAGCGCGAACGCGCCGAGCCCACCGCCGGAGATCATCCCGGCGAGCGCAGACATGTCGACGATCGCCACGAAGATGAACGTGTACCCGAGGATGAGCGGTCCCAGCGCCTCGGGGATGACGACCGTGCGGATGATCCGCCACGGAGAGGCGCCCATGGCACGGGCCGCCTCGATGAGCCCGGGGTCGAGCGCCACGAGGTTCTGCTCGACGATGCGCCCGGTCGCGAAGGACGCCATGACCGCGGCGGGGACGATGAACGCCTCGGTCCCGATCCGGGAGCCGACGATCTCGATCGTCACCGGCCCCATGACGGTGAGGAAGATGATGAACGGGATCGGCCGGACGAAGTTCGTCAGGACGTTGAGGAAGCCGAAGACCCACCTGTTGGCGAGGACGCCGCCGCGCCGCGTGGCGTACAGCAGCGTGCCGAGGACCAGTCCGAGCACGCCGCCGATGAGCAGTGTGGTCCCGACGATCTGCAGCGTGACGAGGAAGGCCTCGAGGAAGACGTCCCAGTTGTTGGCCCAGTCGAACTTCATCGCTGCGCCTCCTCGTCGGTCGTCGGTCCCTGTGCGGACGCCGGGGGCGCGGGGGGTTCGTCGTCGGGCTCGGGGATGTGGACCGTGACCTCCGCGACGTCGGACAGGGCGCCGACGAGCGCCTCGATCGCGGGGTCGGTCCCGGTGAGCGCGAAGGTGAGCGAGCCGAGCGGGCGGTTGCCGACGTCGGTGATGCCCCCGTACACGAGCGCCGCCCTGACCCGCGGGTGCTCACCGAGCGTCTCCGCGATGCGGGCGGACGAGCCGCGCTCCTCGCGCACCGCCACGGTGGTGAGCAGGGCGCCCGGGTGGGTCTCCCGCAGGGCGCGCAGCGTGTCGGGCCGCGGCTGGTCGCGCAGCGAGGTCGCGACGAAGCGCCGCGTCGTCTCGTGCTGCGGGTCCGCGAACACGTCGTAGACGGTGCCGGTCTCGACGACCTCGCCGTGCTCCATGACGGCCACCCGGTCGCAGAGGTGCTTGACGATGTCCATCTCGTGGGTGATGAGGACGATGGTGAGGCCGAGCTCGTCGTTGATCCGCCGCAGCAGGGCGAGGACCTCGCGCGTGGTCTCGGGGTCGAGCGCGGACGTGCACTCGTCGGCCAGCAGGATCCTCGGGCTCGGCGCCAGGGCCCGGGCGATGCCTACGCGCTGCTTCTGGCCGCCCGAGAGCTGGTCGGGGTAGGCGCGCTCCTTGTCGGCGAGGCCGACGAAGTCGAGCAGCTCCTTGACGCGGGCGGTGCGGCGCTCCTTCGACCAGCCGGCGAGGCGCAGCGGGTAGGCGATGTTCTCGGCCACGGACTTGCTGTTGAAGAGGTTGAACTGCTGGAAGATCATCCCGATCTCGGGGCGTACCGGCCGGATCTGCCTCTCCCGGAGCCCAGAGATCTCCCGGTCGAGCACGAAGACGCGGCCGGACGTGACCGGCTCGAGGCCGTTGACGAGGCGGACGAGCGTCGACTTCCCGGCGCCGGACCAGCCGATGACGCCGAAGATCTCACCCGCCTCGACCTGGAGGCTCACGTCGCGTACGGCGCGCACCTCCCCGGACCTGCCGGTGTAGGTCTTCGACACGCCGTCGAAGGAGATGACTGTGCTCATGCGGGGTGCCCCTCACGGTGGCGGCGGAGCGCGACCGTGAGGGGTCGCGCTCCGCCGGTGGTGGTTCGTCGGTCGTCCGGTCCCGGTCAGCCCTCGGCGAGAGAGGCCTCGACCTCGGCGAGGATCTCCTGCAGCTCGGCCGGGTCCTGGTCCGCGATCGACGCCGTGCCGCCCGAGGCCTCCTGGAGCGCGTCGACGACCTCCTGCTCGTGGAAGATCTCGACGAGGCGGGCGTAGGTCTCGTTGTCCGCCTGGTCGGCGGGGGCGGCGAAGACGTTGATGTACGGGCGCGCACCCTCGGACTCGGCGGAGTCCTCGAAGATCGCGTCGGCGGGCGTGAGTCCGGCGTCGGCGACGAAGTCGTTGTTGACGACCGACGCGGCGACGGAGTCGAGCGCAACGACGGTCTGGGTCGCGTCCATCGGGGCGACAGTCACGCGCGAGGCGCCCTCGTCGACGTCCGTGGGGTCGGGCACCACGCCGGCGTCCTCGTTGAGCGTGACGAGTCCGGCCTCCTCGAGGACGAACAGGGCGCGCGCCTGGTTGGTCACGTCGTTCGGGATGGCGATCTCGGAGCCGTCCGGGATCGACTCGACGTCGGTGAACTCGGTCGAGTACACGCCCAGCGGGTAGACGGCGGTGGCCCCGATCGGGGTGAGGTCGTCACCGGTGTCGGCGTTGTGCTGCGCGAGGTAGAGCAGGTGCTGGAACTGGTTGAGCTCGAGGTCGCCGTCCGCGAGCGCGGGGTTCGGCTGCGTGTACTCGGAGAAGTCCTCGATCTGGATGTAGATCCCCTCCTCCTCGGCGAGCTCGGTGAAGATGTCCCACTGCGGGTCGGCCGCGCCGACCACGCCGATGCGGATGGGGGAGTCGGCCGAGGCGCCGCGCTCCTCACCGTCGGCCGGCTCGTCGGACGAGCAGGCGGCGAGGGCGAGGGGGAGGGCGGCGGCGAGCGCGAGGAGCGTGCCTGCGCGGCGGGTTCGACGAGTGGTCATGGTGATCCCTGTTCGTGCGGAGGGGCCGGGGGGTGCCCGGGAGAACGAGGAGCACTCTGCATCGCGCCGCCGCGCCGGACGGGGCCGCATCGGGCTGTCTCACATGCTGGCCAGGGCGTCGTGAGCCACGGCACGGACGGGCCCGCCGTGGCTCCCGGTGGCGTCGGGCAGCCCCGGTGCGGTGTCGCAGGTAGATTGCGGTTCATGTCGACGACGCCTGTAGTCACCCTTGCCACGTGGTCCGGAGCGCCGGAGCTGAGCGACGACGAGCGAGGACTGCCCGACGCGCTGCGTGCCCGCGGCATCGACGTGCGCGTGAAGGTGTGGGACGACCCCACCGTCGACTGGCAGGACGCGGGGCTCGTGGTGGTCCGTGGCGTGCGCGACTACGCCCAGAAGCTCGACCAGTTCCGTACGTGGACGAACTCGTTGCGCCGGGTGCTCAACCACCCCGACGTCATGGAGTGGAACACCGACAAGCACTATCTGCTCGAGCTCGAGAAGCGCGGCATGCCGATCATCCCCACCGTCTGGCTCGAGCCCGACCACGGCTACAACAAGCACCAGATCCACACGCGCATGCCGGCCTTCGGCGACTTCGTCGTCAAGCCCGCGGTGTCCTCGGGCGGGCGCGGCACGGGGCGGTACACCTCGACGGACGCGGCCTCGCGCCAGGAGGCGATCCTCCACGCCGAGCGTCAGCTGAAGAAGGGGCGCACCGTCATGGTCCAGCGCTACCTCGACCAGATCGACCGCGAGGGCGAGATCTCGCTCATCTACTTCAACGGCCTCTCCGAGCACATGGTCGTCAAGGAGCCGATGCTCCACCCCTCCTTCCGCTCGGTCGACGACGTCCACGAGGAGGTCGTCTCCTCCCGCGAGGCCTCCGAGGAGGAGTGGCGCTGGGGCGAGCAGATCCGCAAGTCCATCCACGGCTACATCAAGGACCGGCTCGGCCGCGACGAGCAGCTGCTGTTCTGCCGCGTCGACCTCGTGCGCGACGGCAAGGGCGGCTTCTACGTCATGGAGATCTCGCTCATCGACGGCTCGCTGTACCTCGGCGCCGTGGACGACGGCCTCGAGGCGTTCGCCGACGCGATCGCGGTGCGCGCCTTCTGGTGACGGCGCCGGTATGACGGAGGGGCCGGGTCCGCAGCGTGGCGGACCCGGCCCCTCGTTCGTGCCGTCCCGGATCGGTGACCCGGGTGGTGCGGTCAGGCGCAGCCGCAGCCCTGGCCACCGCAGCAGCCGCCGCCGGTGGCGGAGACGTCGGTGAGCCGGAAGGTCGTGGCGGTGTCCGAGCCGGTGGCGCGGGCGGTGTCCTCGGTCGCGTGCGTGCTCATGGGCGCTCCCATCTCGTCGCGTCGGGCCGCCGGGGATCGACGACCGTCGGTGTCGACCCTACCCCCATATCGATGCCTGTCGATCCGTTCTATGCTGATCTCATGACGACACACCCCGACCTCGGCCTCGTGGCGGTCTCCCGCGAGCCGACGACGGACGGATGCTGCGCCCCGGACGCTCCGGCGATGACGGAGGCGACCGCTGCGGAGGTCGCCGCGGTCGCGAAGGCGCTGGCCGATCCCGTCCGTGCCCGCCTCTTCGCCCACATCGCGGCGACACCGGGCGCGCGGGTGTGCTCGTGCCACATGCCGGAGCAGCTCGGGGTGGGCCAGTCGACGCTCTCCCACCATCTCGGCCGGCTCGTCGCCGCCGGGCTCGTCGACCGCTCGCAGGCCGGTCGATGGGCGTACTACACGGCGCGGACCGTCCCGCTCGCCGAGGCGATCGTCGCGGCGGCCACACCTCCGACGACGACGCCGCGCGACTGAGCGGACCGGACCTATCGTGGGGCGATGACCGGTCAGCGACCCGTCTGGGAGTTCGTCCACGCACCGCCGCGGTCCGTGCCCGGTGCCGTCACCGCTGTCGGCTACCGCGCCCACGGTGCTCCCGAGACGGTGCACCGTGGACTTCCGTCCGCCGGTCTCACCTTCATCATCGCCCTCGACGACGGGGTCCGCGCCGCCGCCTCGTCCGAGGAGCTGGCCGCGACGCGGCCGACGCGGATCCTCCTCGGCGGGCTGCACCGCACCGCGAGCCTTGTGGATCAGCGCAGCGACCAGGCGGGCGTCCAGCTGGCCCTGCACCCCCTTGCCGCCCGCTCCGTCCTCGGCGTGCCGGCCGCCGAGCTGAGCGTCACCGACTTCGACGGCACCTCTCTCGTGGGCGCGTGGGGCGACGAGCTCGCCGGTCGGGCGGCGGAGGCGAACGGCTGGCGGGAGGTCTTCGCCCACCTCGTCGGCGCCCTGGCCCGCCGGTACGACGATCGGGCGGCCGTCCGGCCGGAGCTCGCCCACGCGTGGCACCTGCTTCAGCGCACGGGCGGGCGGATCCCGGTGCGCCGGCTCGCGGGCGAGGTCGGGCTCTCGGAGCGGCACCTCTCGACCCTCTTCCGGCGCGAGATCGGTGCCGGCCCGAAGGCGGTCGGCGGGCTCATGCGGTTCGAGCGCGTGGTCGCCGCGATCTCCGCGCAGGTCCGTGGGGGTGGCACCGACCTCGCCCGAGCGGCAGCCGAGACCGGGTACGCCGACCAGGCCCACCTCACCCGGGAGTTCACGCGCCACGTGGGGATCCCGCCGACGGCCTGGATCGACGAGGAGCGCCGAAACATTCAAGCCGGCGGGCACGGCGGAACGGCAGCATCGGACCATGAGCGACAACGAGCAGACCACCACGACCCCCACCTCACCCGCCGCCTGGATCACGCTCCAGGCACGTGACGCGAAGGCCCTCATCGACTTCTTCGTCGACGCCCTCGGCTTCGTGTCGACAGCGACCTACGACGACGGCGACGTCGTCCACCACGCCGAGCTCCGCCGACCCGGCACCTCCGGCGGCATCATGCTCGGCACGTACGACGCCGACAAGCCGTGGGGGCGCGAGCCCGGCTCGGGGACGGCCTACGTGGTCGTCCCCGACGTCGACGCGCTGTACGAGCGCGCCACCGCCCAGGGCGCCACGATCATGCGTCCGCTCGACGACACGGACTACGGGAGCCGCGAGTTCGGCGTCGACGACCCCGAGGGCAACAGCTGGACGTTCGGCACCTACCCCGGGGCCCCGCTTCCCGAGTGACGTTGCGGCGGCCCGTCGGCTTGCGGACGCCCTGCCCGGTTGGCACCGTGGCGGGGTGGACCTCTCGCAGCAGATCGCGGCCGTCGGACGCGTCGTCGAGGCCGCGGACGGCGAGCACTCCGTGGTCCTCACCCAGACGTTCGGCGCGAAGGCCGCCGAGCTCTGGTCCGCCTTCACCGACCCGGCCCGCCTGGCGACGTGGCTCGAACCCGTCGAGGGCGACCTGCGCGAGGGCGGCCGCTACCGGCTGACCGGCAGCGGGACCGAGGGCACGGTCGAGCGGTGCGTGGAGCCCGGCGCGCTCGAGGTCACCTGGGAGTACGCGGGCGACTCGAGCCGGCTCGGCGTGTCGATCGTGCCCTCCGGCGGAGGCACCACGGTGACGCTGCGGCACACGGTGCCCGCCGACGACCACTGGGACGAGTTCGGTCCGGCCGCGACCGGGATCGGCTGGGACGGAGCGTTCCTCGCCCTCGCCCTGTTCCTCGCGGGCGACCCACGCTCCACGCCGGAGGCCATGGGCGAGTTCAGCGCGTCGGCCGCCGGCCTGCGGTTCGTCGCGGAGCTGGCGCGCGCCTGGGAGTCCGCGCATCTCGCGACGGGGGTCGACCCTGGGGCGGCCGCCGCAGCCGCCGCACGATCCTCCGCGTTCTACCGCGGCGAGTCCGAGGAGTAGGTCAGGACCGCAGGTCGATCTCGCCGACCGAGGGGACCACGCTCACGTCCGCGGCGACGTCGTCCGGGTCGATGATCCCGGGCAGGCCGACGAGCCACGCCTCGTAGCCCTCCGCCCGCAACCGCGCGACGAGGTCACCGAGCATCCGGGCCGCCGTCGCGTCGACCGACGTCGCGGACGTGGTGTCGACGACGACCGACCGGTGCTCCGGCGGGTTGTCCGTCACGACGCGGACCACGGCCTCGACGCTCGAGAAGCGCAGGGGGCCCTGGAGGACGTAGGTCGTCGCGGAGCGCCCGTCGATCAGCTCGACGCTGCCGCGGTCCCGGATGACCGAGCGCGTCAGCGGCGGGACGCTCATGAGGTGCAGCCCGAAGTCGTGACTGAGCCGCTCGAAGATCTCCACGCCGCGGGCGCTCGACCCGTGCTCGTCCAACGGCGGGGAGAAGGAGGCGACGCCGAGCTGCCCGGGCAGGGCGCCGATGAGCCCGCCGCCGACCCCGCTCTTGGCCGGGATGCCGACGTCGGTGATCCAGTCGCCCGCGGCGTCGTACATCCCGCAGGCGAGCATGACGGACAGGGTCTGGCGCACGACGTCGACGGGGACGACCTGCTCACCGGTCACCGGGTTGGTGCCGCCGTTGGCGAGGGTGGCGGCCATGACGGACAGGTCGCGCGGGCTCGCACGGATCGCGCACTGGCGAGTGTACCCGCGGACGGCGGCGTGGGCATCGATGGTGAGGATGTCGTAGCCGTAGAGCATGTGGGCGATCGAGAAGTTGCGGTGCGCGGTGTCCATCTCGGAGCCGTGCACCTTCTCGTCCACCTCGAGGCGGCGCCCGGCGAACGCGGAGAGCCCGGCGAGGACCAGCTCGTCCCGTTCCTCGTCGGTGATGCCGGGCTCGCCGACGAGCGCGTGCGTGGCCAGGGCGCCCGCGTTGATCATCGGGTTGTACGGGCGCTTGGACACCCCCTCGAGCGTCATCTCGTTGAACGCCTCGCCGGAGGGCTCGACGCCCACCTTCTCCTCGACGGCGGCGATGCCCCGGTCGCGCATCGCGAGGGCGTAGACGAACGGCTTCGAGATCGACTGGATCGAGAGCATCGTGTCGGCGTCGCCCGCCGCGTACGTCACGCCGTCCGTCGTGGTCAGGGCGACGCCGAGGAGCGTCGGGTCGACGTGGGCGAGCTCGGGGATGTAGGTCGCCGGTTCGCCGCGTGCCGGGCCCGTGGCTGTCGCGGCGACGATCTCGTCGAGGTACTCGGAGACCTGGGAACGCATGGCACCATCGTCACATGACCGACCCCTACGCGCCGTCGCCGACCGCCGGCGAGAAGCGCTCGTGGCTCGTGCCGCTGATCATCGGTCTCGCGGCGCTCGCAGCCTTCGGCGGGTTCGCCTGGGGCCACGCCGACGCGACGGCCCTCGGGCTCGACGAGGAGGGCGTGCAGACCGCGGCGATGGTGGTGGCCGGGGCGGCCGCCGTCGGCACCTTCGGACTCGGCAACCTCGTGGCCACGCTGCTCGGGCGGGAGCCCGGCAAGGAACGGGCGGTGGCGGTCGGTATCGGGCTCTCGGTGCTGCTCCTCGTGGTGGCCGCCGTGCTCTTCCTCGTCGTCCACCCGATGGTCGTCGACCTGTAGCCGGTCCGGTCACGGGCGCCGGACGGTGCACCACCGGCAGGAACACGCGTCGCGCACGCGGTGTTGTCGTACACATGGAACCGACAGCAGTGCTGTACGAAGGAACGCCCGGTGCGCGCCTGAGCACGCCGAGCCTGACGGTCGTGGGGGCGGAGGGCAGCGACATCGTCACCGAGGCCCTCCGGCTCGCGGGGGAGGGGTGGACCCGGCTCGAGCTGTGCGGGGGGCTCCCCGTCGACGTCGCGTCCGAGGTCCTCGACGCGCTCGCGACGGAGGAGCGCGAGGAACCGGTCCGGGTCGGGCTCAACCGCTACGGGTTCGAGTCCCTCGAGCTCGTCGCCGACTTCAAGCGCGCGTTCGACCGTGGCGAGGCCGCACCGCAGGTCTTCCTCGTGCCGGCCCGGCGGGAGGTCGCCCGCGTCGAGCACGCCGACGTGACGATCATCCCGGTCGGCTCGCTCCGCGAGACCGAGGGCCTCGCCGGCGACCTCGCCGGCGACCTCGCCGCCGCCGGCGTCGGGATGATCGAGCTGTACGGCGGGCTGGGGACCGACCACGCCGCCGCGGTCTGGCGCGGGTCGGGCGGGCGCATCCCCGTGGGCTTCGTCGGGTACGACGACTGAGCGCACGAGGAGGCGGCCATGACTGACGAACCCGGTGTCGGGCCCGCGGGCGGGGACCAGGACGGCCAACCACCCAGGATCGACTCGGACGCGACCGCCTCGGACGCCACCGCCGCCGATCGGCGTGCGGTGGAGACGGCCGAGCGTCGGGAGCGCGCGCGGCGCGAGCACGAGCGCGACATCCGGGTCACGCGTGAGGTGACCGAGCGCAGCGGGCAGCGCAACCGCTACTGGATGGTGGCGGTCCTCGCGGCCCTCTCCATCTCGGCGGGGTACTTCGGCTTCACCTGGGGGGAGGTCGACGCCGCCGACGCCGGGGCGGGCGAGCGGACGGCCACCGACGCGGGTGCCGTGCTGGCGCTGGCGGCGATGCTCGGCACGCTCGCGGTCGGACTGCTGCTCATGCCCCTGGTGCTGCGCCGGCGAGCCGTGACCACGATCGTGCTCGTCGTGCTCGCCCTCGTGCTCGCGGTGGGTGCCGCTGCGCTCGCGCTGTGGGCGTACCCGGCCGTGCGTTAGGCGCACGAGGGCTCCCCGCGGACACTGGTGCGAGCTCTGAGCGCGGATCATCGATGCGTGGAAGGCCCGGTGCCGGTCGGTCGGCAGTGTGCGGGGCGCCCACGCGCCCCTGGAGCCGGATGACGCGGGACGTCATCCGGCTCAGGGAGCGGGTGTCATGCGGTCGACACTCGGCCGCGCTAGACGAGACCGAGGATCTGCATCCCGCCGAGGACGGCGACACCCAGGACGACCAGGATCCCCAGCACGTTGGACACCGTCCCGTTCACGTGCTTGCCGAGCATGTCCTTCCGGTTCATCACGACGATGAGGAATGTCGCCAGCACCGGCAGGGACAGGCCCGCCGCGTACTGCGTGACGATGATCAGTGCGACGACGTCGGTGTTGGTGGCGGACAGGATCGCGCCGCCGGTGAGGACGACGATCCAGATCCCCCGGAACCGCCAGCTCTTGAGATCACGGCCCCAGCCGAGCACCCCGGCGGTCGCGTAGGCCGCCGCCATCGGGGCGGTGATGGCGCTGGTGAGCCCCGCAGCCATGAAGCCGAACCCGAAGAAGTACTCGGCGGCCGGACCGAGTACCGGTTCGAGCTGGCGGGACATGTCGGTGGCGGTCTCGATCGAGTAGCCGGTCCCGTAGAACGCCGCCGCGCCGGTCGCGAGGATCGCGGCGGTGACGAGGCCGCCGATGGTGATGGAGAACCAGGTGTCGGTCCGCGACTCCTTCAGCGCACGGGTCGTGGGGACGGAGTCCGGCCACTTCTCCTGGACGGTGCTCGCGTGGAGAAAGAGGTTGTACGGGACCACCGCGCTCCCGATGAGCCCGACCAGGGTGATCAGTGAGCCCGCAGGGATCGTCGGGACGACGAGTCCGCGAAAGAGCTCGCCGAGGTCCGGCTGCACCATGATCGCCGTGACGAGGAAGGTGATGCTCATGAGGACGACGAGGGCGATGAGCACCCGTTCGACGACCTTGTAGCGCCCGTAGAAGAGGAGGGCGAAGACGATCGCGTACGTCACCAGGACGAAGACCCACCGCGGTGCCCCGGTGAGGATCGACATGCCCGTCGAGGAGCCGGTGACGTTGCCGGTGGCGAACGAGAAGCCGCCCACCCCGATCGCGAGTAGCACGAGGACGACCATGAAGCCCTTGGCGAGTGGGTGATGGAACGTCGTCCGCAGCGCCTCGCCGAGACCCTGGCGGCTGACGATCCCGAGCCTCGCGGACATCTCCTGAAGGATGATCGTCGCCACGGTGGCGAACACGACCGACCACAGGACGACGAAGCCGTAGTCGGCGCCGGCCACGCTCGCGGTCGTGACCGACCCGGGCCCCATGAAGGCGGCCATGACGATCAGACCGGGACCGAGGTACCGGTACCGACGCCAGAAGCTCACGCGCTCCTCGGGTGCACCGTCGGGCCCGCCGGGTGTCGGCGCGGGCCGGGAGATCTCGTGCTCAGCCATCGCTCGTCCCTCCGACCCGGTTGGTGAGAGTGCCCAGCCCGGTGGCGCTCACGGTGACCTCGTCACCAGGGGCGAGGAATCGCGGCGGATCGAAGCCGATCCCCACCCCTGCCGGAGTGCCCGTCGCGATGACGTCGCCGGGCCGGAGCGTCATACCGGCCGACAGCGTGGCGATCAGCGTCGGGATGTCGAAGATGAGGTCCGCCGTGGTGGCGTGCTGGCGCCGTTCGCCGTTGACGTGGCACTCGAGAACGATCTCCTGACCGTCGAGCTCGTCACGGGTGACGGCCCACGGACCCATCGGGCAGAACGTGTCCATCGACTTGCCGATGAACCATTGCTTGTGCTTCTGCTGGAGGTCTCGGGCGGTGACGTCGTTGATCAGCGTGTAGCCCCACACGTGCTCGAGGGCGTTCTCTGCCGCGATCCCACGCCCGCCCCTCCCGATGATGATCGCGAGCTCGGCCTCGTAGTCCAGGCTCTGCGTGAGCCGTGCGTGCGGCTCGATCGTGTCACCCGGGCCGACGACAGTGGTCGACGGCTTGGTGAAGATGATCGGAGCGTCGGGCACGGCCGTGGACCCGCCGGTCGCGTCGAACCCGCTCGCGGCGAACTCGTCGGCGTGCTCACGGTAGTTCTTCCCGACGCAGAAGATGTTGCGCCGAGGCTCCGGGATCGGGGCTGTCAGGCGGACGGAGTCGAGTGGTAGAGGATCCTCCGTGCGCGGTGCCGTGATCGACGCACGGATCAGGTCGACGAGGTCGGCGTCGCCCGCTCCCGGCTCGCTCGCTGCGATCGGTCCGACGGAGCCGTTCTCCGCGGAGAGGATGCCCAGCCGGGCCGAGCCGCCGGTCGTGAATCTGACGAACTTCATGTGCAACCCCCGTTGGTTGGGATTAGTCAAGGTTGGTTGACCAATCATGCGTGATGCACGCTACAGACTGAGGCCGCGGTCGACAACATGTGGGCGCGGCGGCGTACCCTCAAGCATTGGTTGAATTGGTTCGGATCGTGCTCAGGGACGGAGGTCAGCCGTGGTTGGACTGTTCGGTCCCGTCGCCGCCGTGGCCGTGCACATCGAGGGCGAGATCGACGTGCTCGAACCCGGTGCGCGGCTCCCGACCGAGCGTGTGTGGGTCGAACGGACGGGCCAGAGCCGCAGCGTGGTCCGGCAGGCGCTCGCCGCGCTGGAGGCGCGTGGCCTGGTCGTTCGCCAGGTCGGGCGCGGAACGTTCGTCGCCGATCGGCCGGCGGAGGCGGAGCGTTCCTCGGTCGCCGTCGACAGCAGCCCGGAGGAGATCATGGCGACCCGGCTGCTCGTCGAGCCCGGTTCGATGATCCTGGCCGCTCGTGCTGCGAGGACCACCGACCTGGCGGAGATCGCTCGCTGCGTCGTGGGTGGCGAGGAGCATCCCGACTACGACGAGTTCGAGTCGTGGGACGGCGCCTTCCATCGAGCACTCGCCGAGGCGACGCACAACTCGCTGGTGGTCCACGTCTGCGACCTCTTAACGAACGCGCGGGGGCATCCGTCATGGGTGAGCCTCAAGAGGCGTAGCTTCACCCTCGATCGTCACCGGGAATACTGCACCGACCACCGCGCCATCTCGGAAGCGTTGGCGGGTCGCGACGGGCCGGCTGCGGAGGTGGCGATGCGTGCCCACCTGCTTCGGGTCCGCGGCTACCTGCTGGGGGATCCGCCCCCGTAGTGGCCTATGCGGCTTCCGTTCGCGGAGCTGCCACCGCGTCGGTCAGACCTGCACCGCGCCGAGGACGTCGAGCACCTCCTCGGGTGAGCCGGCCGCGCGCAGCCGGTCGACCTCGGCCTCGTCGAGGAAGACCTGCGAGAGCCGGGAGAGCACCTGCAGGTGGTCGTCGCCGCTTCCTGCAATGGCGACGACGAACTCGGCCCGCTGCCCGCCCCAGTCGAGACCCTCGGCGTAGCGGACGAATGACAACGAGGTGCGGCGGACGAGGCCCCGGGCGGCGTCGGTCCCGTGCGGGATCGCGAGCCCGTTGCCGACGAGGGTGGAGACCGAGCTCTCGCGCTCGTGCATCGCGGCCACGTACTCCTCGGGGACGGCGCCAGAGGCGACCAGCAGCCGCCCGGCCTCGTCGATCGCGTCGTCGCGGGTGCGTGCGGTGCCGTCGAGGACGATCGACTCCGGCGCGAGCAGGCCGTGCCTCGGTGGCGCGGCGGTCGCGACCGCAGCGGCGCCGTTCTCGCTGCCCACCGGGGTGGCGGCCTGGGTGCCGGCTCCGACCGGGGTGGCGCCCCCGCCGGCAGCTGCGGAGCCGTGCGCCGCCCCCGTCGTCCCGTCCGTCTGCTCCTGGAGCAGGGCGACGACGTCGTCGTACCGCGGGCTGGCGAGGAAGTCGTCGACGGAGACGTGGACGGCGGACGGCGTGCGCCCGCGGGCGCGCTCGGTGAGGTCCTGGTGCGTGACGACGAGGTCGACGTCGTCGGTGAGGCTCGAGATCGCCCGGTTGACCACGGTGACGTCGGTGAAGCCTGCCGCGTGCACCTTCTTGCGCAGGACCGAGGCGCCCATCGCGGACGAGCCCATGCCGGCGTCGCACGCGAAGACGATCGTGCGGATCGGACCCGACCGGTCCCCGCCGGCGACGAGGGTGGAGGCGATCGAGCTGCGCCCCTTCATCGCCTCCATGTCGGCCGTGGCCCCGGCGAGGTCCTCGGAGCCCGACCGCCCCGTCCGCAGCAGGACGCCGGCGACCACGAAGGTGACGGCCGCCGACAGGACGACGGACAGCGTGACTCCGACGAGGCTGCCGGCGGGCGACTGCAGGAGCACCGCGATGATCGAGCCCGGCGCGGCCGGTGCGCGCAGCCCGGAGTCGAGCAGCAGGTTGGTCGCCACGCCGGTCATGCCGCCGGCGATCATCGCGACGATGAGCACGGGCTTCATCAGCACGTACGGGAAGTAGATCTCGTGGATGCCACCGACGAACTGGATGAGCGCGGCGCCCGGCGCGGACGCCTTCGCCATGCCCGTGCCGAACACGGTGAACGCGAGGAGCAGCCCGAGACCGGGGCCGGGGTTCGCCTCGATGAGGAAGAGGATCGACTGTCCCTCCGACGCGGCCTCGGCCGTCCCGAGCGGGGTGAAGACGCCGTGGTTGATCGCGTTGTTGAGGAAGAGGACCTTCGCGGGCTCGACGAGCACGGACGTCAGCGGCAGGACGCTGTTGTCCACGAGGAGGTCGACCACCCGCTCGGCCGCGCTCGAGAACGCGGAGACGAACGGCCCGGCGGCGAGGAACCCGACCACGGCGAGGACCATGCCCCAGATGCCGGCGGCGAAGTTGTTGACGAGCATCTCGAAGCCGGGACGGATCCGGTCGGCCCACAGCGCGTCGAGCTTCTTCATCGACCAGCCGCCGAGCGGGCCCATGACCATCGCGCCGAGGAACATCGGGACGTCGGCGCCGGCGATCGCGCCCATCGTGGCGATCGCGCCGACCACGCCGCCCCGGGCCGTGTCGCCGTACATCATCCGGCCGCCCGTGTAGCCGATGAGGATCGGCAGCAGGTAGGTGATGGTCGGCCCGACGATCCCGCCGCCCTCGGCGCCGGCACCCCAGCCGCCGAAGTGCTCGACGAACCCGTAGCCGCCCTCGTACCCGAGGACGCGGTCGCCGACGAGGGTGATCCACCCGGCCTCGATGAACAGGGCGGTGATGAGCCCCCACGCGATGAACGCGCCGATGTTGGGCATCACCATGTTCGACAGCGCCGTGCCGAACCGCTGCACGGCCACCCGGGCGCCCCGCCGGGGGCGGGCGTCCTCCAGGGCCGGCCTCGCGTCAGTGGGTGCGGACATCTCTCCTCCTCGAGATCGACGCCGGCCGCCGTCGGCCGACGCTCTGCCACGCGTCAATGTGACGATGAAACCACACGAACCCATCTGAAGCCAAGTAAACAACGCTGGCAGAATCTGTGAGCATGTGGCTATGCTGGGTGCTGGCGGCCGGAACCGGCGCCGACGGTCGACCGAGGAGGACCGATGAAGGCCCTGCGCTTCTACGCACCCGAGGACGTCCGGCTCGAGGACGTGCCGGAGCCGACGTGCGGACCCGACGAGGTGAGGATCCGCGTGCGGAACTGCTCGACGTGCGGCACCGACGTCAAGATCTTCCACAACGGGCACCAGAACCTCAGCCCCCCGCGGACCACCGGGCACGAGATCGCCGGCGAGATCGTCGAGGTCGGCGCCGACGCGGTCACTCCGGACGACCGGCCGTGGCAGGTCGGCGACCGCGTGCAGGTGATCGCCGCCGTGCCGTGCGGCCGGTGCCACGAGTGCCTGCGCGGCTGGATGGCCGTGTGCCAGAACCAGACCTCGGTCGGCTACCAGTACGAGGGCGGGTTCGCCGAGTACATGGTCGTGCCGCGCGAGGTCCTCGCCGTGCACGGTCTCAATCGGGTCCCCGACGGCATCGGGCTCGACGAGGCGTCCGTGGCCGAGCCGCTCGCCTGCGTCATCAACGCCCAGGAGCTCCTCGGGATCGAGGAGGGGGACACGGTCGTCGTGTTCGGCGCCGGCCCGATCGGCTGCCTCCACGTCCGCGTCGCCCGCGGCGTGCACGGCGCCGGCCAGGTCCACCTCGTCGACGTCAACGCCGATCGGCTGGCGATGTCCGCGGCCGCCGCCCGCCCGGACGGGACGATCGACGCCTCGCAGGTCGACGTCGTCGAGCGGGTGCTCGAGCTGACCGACGGGCGCGGGGCCGACGTCGTCATCACGGCGACGGCGGCGAAGGTCGCCCAGGAGCAGGCCGTCGCGATGGCCGCCCGCAACGGGCGCATCTCCTTCTTCGGCGGCCTGCCGAAGAACGACCCGGTCATCGCCCTCGACTCCAACGTCGTGCACTACCGCCAGCTCCACATCCACGGCGCGAACGGGTCCGCCCCCGAGCACAACCGGCGGGCCCTCGAGCACATCGCCTCCGGGCGCGTCCCGGTCGCCGACCTCATCACCCACCGCGTGCCGCTGGGCGACGTGCTCCATGCGTTCGACCTCGTGCGCACCGGGGCCGGGATCAAGGTGACCGTCGAGCCGTGAGCGCCCGCCGCGCATAGCATCGGCCCGTCGGGTCGCGAGGGAGGAGCACGGTGTACGCAGAGGAACGGCAGCAGGCCGCCGCGAGGCTCGTCCTCACGCGCGGCCGCGTCTCCGTCACGGAGCTCGCCGAGGAGTTCGACGTGACGAGCGAGACGGTGCGGCGGGACCTCGGCGTGCTCGAGCGGATGCGGCTCGTGCGCCGGGTGCACGGCGGCGCCGTGCCCGCCGCGTCCCTCTCGGCGATCGAGTCCGGGCTCGACGAGCGCGACGTCACGCGGTCGAGGGAGAAGGAGCGGATCGCGCTCGCGGCGCAGCGCTTCCTGCCGGACGACGGCGGCACGGTGGTGATCGACGCCGGGAGCACGACCGGACGCTTCGTCACTCTCGTCGGCCCTGGCGCGACGTTCGTCGCCTTCACCCACGCGCTGCCGATCGCCGCCGGCCTCGCGCTCCTGCCCGAGGTCGACCTCCACCTGCTTCCCGGACGGGTCCGGCACACCACGCAGGCCGCCGTCGGCTCGCCCACGACCGAGGCCCTCGACCGGGTCCGCGTCGACGTCGCGTTCCTCGGGACGAACGGGATCAGCGCCGAGCACGGCCTGTCCACCCCCGACCCGGAGGAGGCGGCGGTCAAGGCGGCCCTCGTCCGGGCGGCGCGCGTCGTCGTCGTGCTCGCGGACTCCTCGAAGTTCGCCCGCGACGCGACGGTGAGCTTCGCCGACCTCGCCGACGTCGACGCGATCGTCACGGACGCGGCGGACGTGCCCCTCCCGCGCGCCCTCCTCGAGGACCTCGGGATCGAGCTCGTGGTCGCATGATCGTCACCCTGACGGCGAACCCGTCGACCGACCGGACGGTGGTCCTCGGCGGCCGGCTCGTCCGCGGCGGGGTCGCCCGCTCGACCGGGGCGAGCGCCCAGGCCGGGGGCAAGGGCGTCAACATCTCGCGCGCCGCGGTCGCCGCCGGCGTCCCCACTCTCGCCGTCCTCCCCGCCGACGAGGGATTCGCCCACGAGCTCGCCGCCGCGGGGATCGAGTGCCGCACCCGGCAGCCGGCCGGCCCGGTCCGGGTCAACCTCACGATCACGGAACCGGACGGCACGACGACGAAGATCAACCACCCCGGCCCGGTCGCGGACAGTCGTCTGCTCGACGGGCTGCGCGACGACGTCGTCTCCCTCGCGGCCGGCGCCGACTGGGTGGTCCTCGCGGGCTCGCTCCCGCCGGGCGCGCCGGACGGCTGGTACGCGGAGATCGTCGTCGACCTGCGGGGGGCCGGCGCGCGGATCGCCGTCGACACCAGCGGGGCACCCCTGGCGGCGCTCGCGGCGGCGCTGCCCGCGGCGGCGCCGGACCTCATGAAGCCCAACGGCGAGGAGCTGGCGAGCCTGACCGGCGCCGAGCCCGAGCGCCTGGAGCGGGACCACCGGGCCGCCGCGGACGCCGCCCTCGAGCTCGTCGCCCGAGGGGTCGGCGCGGTGCTCGTCACGCTCGGCGCCGGGGGAGCGGTGCTCGCCACGTCGGACGGGGCGTGGCATGCCCCGGCCCCGGTCACCGAGGTCGTCAGCACCGTGGGCGCCGGCGACTCCAGCCTGTTCGGCTACCTGCTCGCGAGCGAACGAGGCCTGGCGCCCGAGGAACGGCTCGCCCACGCGGTCGCCTACGGGAGCGCCGCCGCGGGACTCCCGGGCACCACCATCCCGCGCCCGGCCGACGTGGAGCCAGGTCGCGTCCGGCCCGTCCGGGTCGCGGCCGCCCGGCCCGCACCGACCGCCTGATCCGGGCAGGGGGGCGCCGGCCCGTGCGGGTCGGCCTCAGTCCCGCTCGACGGCGAACAGCCCGGGATAGCCGACGACCAGTCCGTCGTCGTCGACCGTGATCTCGCGGGAGAAGTCGGAGTCCATCGACTCGTAGAGGTAGAGGTGCGTGTCGAGGCGCGTGTAGCGCTGGGGGTCGGTCGTCACCTCGAGGGACGGGGTGTCGACGTAGGCGCAGACGATCTCCGCGGAGGCGCCGAGGTCGAGGTCGAGCCGGCGGATCGGCAGGGTGTTCGTGAACGGGCTGAACGACAGGTCGATGTCGAACGCGTCCGAGAGGTCGTCCCGGTCCTGGCCGTCGACGCTCCAGAGGCCCGTGGGTGAGCGATGGACCGACAGGGCGCGGCCGTCGCCGGAGCCCACCGTGAGGTGGAGGAAGTCCCAGTCGTGGGTGAGGGTCGCCCGGTAGGAGTACCGCTCCTCCCCGGCCGCGACCACGCCGATGGCGACGAGGCTCGCCGCCTGGTGGAGCTCGAGGTCCTCGTGCCCCTCGATGTCGAGGCGGTTCCACCTGCGGGTCGACGACTGCATGACGATCCTCCGGACGACGGGGGCGGTCGGGCCTCGACGAGGATCGCGCCGGACGACGCGGTCGTGCAACTCGGGCTGCGTCGTGCGGCCCGGGGTCATGGGGATCGCCCGGGCCGCTGTCGCGCAGGCCCTGCGCGCGGTCAGAGGATCGCGTCGGGCTCCTCGGGAAGGATCTGACCGCCGTCGACGATGATCGTCTGACCCGTGATGTACGCGGCCTCGTCGGAGGCGAGGAACACTGCCGCGGCCCCGATGTCCTTCGGGTCGCCGAGCCGGTGCATGGGGATCGAGCGCGACATCGCGGCGAGGTACTCCTCGCCCTGGGCCTTGAGCCCCTCGGACAGGACGTTGCCCGGCAGGACGGCGTTGACCGTGATGCCGTCCTTCGCGTACTCGAGCGCCGCGCTCCGCATGAAGCCCTGCTGGCCGGCCTTGCTCGCGCCGTAGTGCGCCCAGCCCGGGTAGCCGGTGATCGACCCGGTGATCGAGGAGGTGATGACGAGGCGGCCGTGGCCCTGGGTGCGCATCTGGGCGAGGGCCGGCTGCGTGGCGAGGAACGTGCCCTTGAGGTTGACCGAGTGCATGGTGTCCCACTGCTCCTCGGTCATGTCGGCGATCGACGCCTGCGGGAAGATCCCCGTGTTCGAGCAGAAGATGTCGAGCCGGCCGTGCTGCTCGACCACCCGGTTGACGAGCGCGCGGCACTTCTCGGCGTCGGTGACGTCGACGTGCTCGGCGCTCGCGCCGATCTCCTCGGCCGTCGCGCGGGCCTTCGCGTCGTCGATGTCGGCCACGACGACCGTGGCCCCGGCCTCGACGAGCCGCTCGGCGATGCCGCGTCCGATCCCGGAGGCACCCCCGGTGACGATCGCGATCTTGTCGGTGAGCGTGAACATGGCGGACCTCCGGTCGTCGAGCGGGTCGAGAGTGCTGTCGCCCTCTCAACCTATCGACGACCGACGTCGTCGCCCAGGCCCTTGGTCGCAGGCGCGGGGCGGGTGGCCGGGTGGCCGGGTGGCCGTGCTGTACGGGGAACGCCCTCAGTCCTCGGGCAGCGGGAACACGTCGAGGTAGACGCGGACCCGGCGGGTCTCGGCGTCGTTGCCCTGTGCCTCCGCGTTCTCCCGTCGGTCCTTCGCCGCCGTGACGTGCTCGTGGAGCACGGTCATGAGCGCGTCGCGCAGGTCGCGCATCTCGTCGAGGGTGAGCGAGGAGGTGATGGTCGAGTTCGTGGTCGCCGTCTGCCACGGCAGGGGCTCCGACTCGCTGCGCGCGTACCAGTCGGCGAGCTGGCGGGCGCGTCCCGCGACCTGGTTGCTCAGCACCGCCTCGACAGCGGGTCTCGTGCCGGCGTCCTGCGCGAGCTCGAACCCGTCCATCCGGAACCCGACCGACCTCCACCAGCGCTCGCGGCCGCTGCCCCGGCCCGGGTCCTCGGTGACGAACCCGTGCCGCTCGAGCTGGCGGAGGTGGTAGCTGGTCTGCCCGGTGCTCTCGCCGGTGTGCCGGGCGAGCATCGTCGCCGTCGCCGCCTCGTGATCGACGAGGTAGTCGTACATCGCCATCCGCAGGGGGTGGGCGAAGGCCTTCATCGCGCGCGCGTCGATCGCGGGGGCGAAGAACTCGGGCTCGTCGGGGTCGCGGGAGTCCGTCGGGGGGTTGTGCGTCGCCATATGCAGAGATACCTTTGCAGAGAGAACTTTGCATTGATCCTTCTGCACCGACTCTAGGGGAGACCGCCATGACCACGCCCACCGCACCCACGTCCGGTGTCGAGGACGCCCCGACCGTCCGGGAACCCCTCGGCCGGCGATTCGGCGTCCACCTCACGGGCGTCGGCTTCGCCAACCTGGCCGACGGGTTCGTCCTCGTCGGTGTCCCGCTCGTCGCCGTCACCCTCACGCGCTCGCCGGGGCAGATCTCGCTCATCCAGGCGGCGTTCTGGCTCCCGTGGCTGCTGCTCGGCATCGTCGCGGGAGTGGTCGTCGACCGGATGGACCGCCGGCACGTCCAGCTCCTCGGCATGGTCGTCCGCGTGGCCGTCATGGCAGGGCTGGCCGCGCTGGCCGCCACCGACCGGCTGACGATGCCCGTACTGATCGCCGGGGTCGGGCTCTACGGCGTCACCCAGGTCTTCGTCGACCTGGCCGGGTCCTCGATCGTCCCGCAGCTCGTCCCGCGCTCGCGGCTGTCCGCCGCCAACGGGCGCGTGATGGGGCTCGAGCAGGTCGGCACCAACTTTCTCGGTGCCCCGCTCGCCGGGCTCCTCGTCGCGATCGGCAGCGGATGGGTGTTCGGCGTACCGGCCGCGCTCGGCGTCGCCTTCCTCCTCGTCATCGGCCTCGGCATGCGCGGCAGCTACCGGGCGCAGCGGTCCGAGCCTGCCGCGACGAGGCTCCAGGAGGTGCTCGAGGGCATGCGGTTCCAGGTCCGCCACCCCGTGCTCCGGCCGCTGCTCATCGGCAACTCTCTCCTCAACTTCGCCAACACCGCCTACTTCTCGGTCGTCGTGCTGTGGGCGGTGGGTGAGGAGTCGCGGGTCGGGCTCGAGCCGGAGCAGTACGCGCTGCTCGGTGCGCTCCTCGCCGTCGGCGCCGTCCTCGGCGCGATGCTCGCCGAGCGGCTCGTGGCCCGGCTGCGGGAGGTGCCGCTTCTCGTCGGCAGCTGGCTCGTGTGCTTCTCGCTGCTCATCGTCCCGGTGATCGCCCCCAACCCCTGGGCCATGGCCGGCGCTCTCACGCTCATCGGGATGACCAACATGATCGGCAACGTGGTGTCGCGGACGATGCGCCAGCGGCTCGTCCCGCGCGACAAGCTCGGACGGGTCGGCGGCGCCGGCGGCATGATCGGGTACGGACTCATGCCCCTCGGGGCGCTGACCGCGGGCCTGGTCGGCGAGCTGTGGGGGCTGCCGACGGTGTTCGTCGGAGCCGTCGTGGTCTGCCTCGCCACGGTCGCCTACGTGGCCACCCGGATCAGCACCCGGCTCGTCACCGAGCACGAGATCGAGCACGACGACGCCGCCGCGGCGTGACCGTGCGCCGCTCGCGAGGCGGCGGCGCGGGGCGGCGGTGGCCACGCCGGCGGCGCGGGTCGGGCCGGCCGACCGGTGGTACGGCATCGGTGATGCGGGTCGGTGCCGGACGGGGACTACCGGCGGCGCAGCAGCAGGACTCCGTCCTCGAGCTCCGCGGGCTCGCCGTCCGGAGAGGTGGCGGCCCGGGTCCTCGTCTCGGCGAGCACGACCTCCCATTCGTCGCCGAGATCGAGCTCCGCGAGCTCCTCCGCGGGCGACGGCATGTCGTGGAGGTGCCCCTCCGGACCCGCCCACGGGGGAGGGGCCGCGTGGGTGACGGCGAGCAGGTGCCCGCCGGGTGCGACGGCGTCGGCCACCCGCCGCAGGATCTGCGTCCGGGGGAGCTCGACGCTCGAGTGGAGGAAGCTCGCGGTGACGAGGTCGTACGGCCCTTCCGGGGTCCACGTGGCGAGGTCCGCGACGTCGAACCGCACCGCGTCCTCGTCCAGCCCGAGCTCGCTCGCCGCGGCTCTCGCGCGACCCACGGCGACGGACGAGATGTCGACCCCGGTCGTGCGCCAGCCCTGCCGGGCCAGCCAGATCGCGTCGGCGCCCTCCCCGCAGCCGAGGTCGAGGGCGTTGCCGCGCGGCAGGTCGGCGGCGACGTCCGCCGTCGTCGCGTTGGGCCGGCCCGACCACATCCGCTCGGACTCCCCGTAGCGGCCCTCCCAGTACGCCGTCGGGTCCTGGTCCGGATCGACGCTCGCGTGGCCGCCGGGTGCGGCGTCGTCGTGCGCGTGGTCGTGCCCGTGCGGGCGCGGGGAGGGCGCGGTCATGCCGGGGACGCTACCGGTGCGCCGGGTCAGCCCGTCACGTGCCGCACGACCCGGGCGGGTGAGCCCACGACCACGGCGCCGGCCGGGACGTCGCGGGTGACCACGGAGGCCGCGCCGACCACGGCGTCGTCGCCGATCGTCACGCCCGGGAGGATCGTCGCGCGCGACCCGATCCACACGTTGGTCCCGATGACGACCGGGGCCGGCTTCATGTCGCCCCGGCGGGCCGGGTCGAGGTCGTGGTTGAGCGTCGCGATGATCGTGTCGTGGCCGATGAGGCAGTCGTCGCCGATGGTGATGCCGCCCTGGTCCTGGAACCGGCAGCCGGCGTTGATGAACACCCGCCGGCCGAGCCGGATGTTCCGACCGAAGTCGGTGCTGAACGGCGGGAACATCTGGACCGACGCGTCGACCGGGCGTCCCGTGAGCTCGGTGAGGAGCTCGCGGACCCGGTCCGGGGCGTTGTACCGGCCGTTGAGCTCGGCCGTGATCCGCAGCGCCGCCTGGCTCGCGGCGTGCATCGCCTCGTGCAGCGGCGAGTCGGACGGGATCGTGCGGCCGGAGTCGAGCTCGGCCAGGAGAGCGTCGAGGCTCATGCGGGGTCCTGTCGTCGAGGGGCGGCGGGCTGGCGCCGGCTCAGAACGTGAGCATGGCCTTGATCGCGCGGCGCTCGTCCATCGCACGGTAGCCCTCGGCCGCCTGGTCGAGCGGCAGGGTGAGGTCGAAGACCACGCCCGGGTCGATCTCGTCAGACATCACGAGGTCGACCAGCTCGGGCAGGTAGCGGCGCACGGGCGCCGGGCCGCCGTGGAGGTGGACGCCGGACAGGAACAGGGCGGCGCCGTCGAGCTCGACGCCGTGGCTCACGCCGACATAGCCGACGTGACCGCCCGGCCGGGTCGAGCTGATGGCCTGCATCATCGACTCCTGCGTGCCGACCGCCTCGATCGTCGAGTGCGCGCCGTAGCCGCCGGTGAGCTCCTTGACGCGTGCGACGCCGTCCTCGCCCCGTTCCTCGACGACGTCCGTGGCGCCGAGCCGCGTGGCGAGCGCCTGCCGGTCGGCGTGGCGGGACATCGCGATGATCCGCTCGGCGCCGAACCGCCTCGCGGCGAGGATCCCGAGGAGCCCGACGGCGCCGTCGCCGACGACCGCGACGGTCGTCCCCGGCCCGACGGCGGCCGCGTCGGCGGCGAACCAGCCGGTGCCCAGCACGTCGGAGGCCGCGAGCAGGCCGCGGGTCTGCGCCTCGGTGGGGGTGCCGGGGATCGTGACGAGTGTGCCGTCGGCGTGCGGGATCCGGGCGAGCTCGGACTGGGTGCCGATCGAGGCCATGAAGACGTGCTCGATGCAGCGCGACTGGTAGCCGGCGGCGCAGATCTCGCACGTGTTGTCCGACGCGACGAACGAGCCGACGACCCGGTCGCCGACGGCGAGGTCACGTACGTCCGCCCCGATCTCCTCGACGACGCCGACGTACTCGTGCCCCATCCGGGTCGGCCCGCCGATCTCCTCGAGCCCTCGGTAGGGCCACAGGTCCGAGCCGCACACGCAGGCGGCGGTGACGCGGATGATCGCGTCGGTGGGGTCGACGATCTCGGGGTCGTCGACCGTGTCGACCCGGACGTCACCGGGGGCGTGGAGGACGACGGCGCGCATGCTGGCTCCTTCGGTCGGGGGAGGTGGAGGTCGCCCGAGTGCAACCTCGGTCGTTGCCGAGCGGGACCGCGTGCGGGAGGGACCCTGTGCTCACTCGTCGCGGCGGGCGAGCGCCCGGCGGATCAGGACATAGATGACGAGTGCGATGACCGCGACGACGACGAGCCGCGCGAGGAAGGCGATGGCCTGGAAGACGAAGCCCACCAGCCACCACGCCACGACCACGGCGCCGATGACGATGAGCACCGTGGCGAGCGTGCTCCGTCCCTGCATGGCACCAGTCTCGCATTCGCGGGAGGAGACCGCGAGGGTCGGTGCAGCGGGTGCAGCGGATGCAGCGGGTGCAGCCCGTGCGTCAGGTGCCGGGCCGCTCCCGCCGTCGGACGCGGGTCGACGCGACGTGCCACCATGCCGGGCATGGCCACGGTGACGCGGGAGGAGCAGCGCCTGCGGGACATCGTCGCCATGCGCCGGGTGCGCGACCGCATCGACCGTGAGTACGCCCGCCCCCTCGACCTGGAGGCGCTCGCGCGTGGCGCTCACATGTCGGCGGGCCATCTCAGCCGCGAGTTCCGCCGCATCTTCGGCGAGCCGCCGTACTCCTACCTCATGACACGCCGGATCGAACGCGCGATGACGCTGCTCCGGCGCGGCGACCGCAGCGTCACCGAGGTGTGCTTCGAGGTCGGCTTCACCTCGCTGGGCACCTTCAGCACGCGGTTCACCGAGCTGGTCGGGGTGCCGCCGAGCGTGTACCGGAAGGACCACGGCGCGGCCGGCGCCGGGATCCTGCCGTGCCTCGCGCGGCAGGTCATGCGACCGATCAGGAATCGAGAAGCGAGCACCGAGATCGCGCCCCTAGCGTGACCGCCATGGATCTCACCATCGCCCTGGCCTTCCTCCCGCACACCGACGCCGACGCGGCGCTCGGCTTCTACCGCGACACCCTCGGGTTCGAGGTCCGCAAGGACGTCGGCTACGAGGGCATGCGCTGGATCACCGTCGGCCCGCCCGACCAGCCCGGGACCTCGATCCTCCTCCACCCGCCGGCGCTCGACCCGGGTCTGACGGACGAGGAGCGGGCCACCGTCCACACGCTCATCGCCAAGGGCGCCTACACTGCGCTGACCCTGGCGAGCCAGGACCTCGACGGCGTGTTCGAGGCCCTCGTGGCCGCCGGCGCGGACGTGGTCCAGGAACCGACCGACCAGGACTACGGCATCCGCGACGGTGCGGTGCGCGACCCGGCCGGCAACCTGCTCCGGATCAACCAGCTCTGAGCCGTCGTCGGGCCCTGCCCGCCCAGGCTGTGGCCGCCCCGCCGTCGCCGGCGGGGCGGCCGATCACCGTCAGGCGTGCGCCGCGGCCTCCTGCTCGGCCGCCCATGCCGCCACCCGCCGGGCGCTCTCCTCCTCGGAGAGGTCCTCGACCCGGCTCATGATGGTCCAGCGCACCCCGAACGGGTCGATGATCGAGGCGTACCTGTCGCCGGAGACGAACGTGGCCAGCGGCTCGCGGACCCGGGCGCCTGCGGCCTCGGCGCGCGCGACGACCGCGTCCGCGTCGGCGCAGAAGAGACCGAGCGAGTAGCAGGCGGCGTCGCCGTCGGGCGGCGGGACCAGGCCGTACTCGGGGTTGGGCTCGCCGATCTGGAGGCGGCCGTCGCCGAGGTCGAGCTCGGCGTGGACGACGACGCCGCCCATCTCGGTGACGTCGACGACGCGCGCCCCGAGCACGTCCCGGTAGAACTCGACGGCCTCGACGGCGCGGGGCACGGCGAGGAAAGGTGTGAGGCTCGTCGAGCCGTGCGGGACACCGTCCGTCGTGTGCTCGCCGGTCACCCCGGTGCGGGGTGCGTCGTCGTCGGAGGTCGTGGTGGGTGTGGTGGTCGTCGTGGCCGTGGTCTGCTCGGTGGTCATGGTTCGACGCTAGGTTCGACGTCGAGAGTGCGGCTTGGAGATTCGCGACGACGTCGGAGGCGGGGCGAGATGGCCGATCTGGCGGACGGCCGCGGGATTCTCTACCCGGCGCGGCTCCCGACGTTCCACCGCGCGGCGGTGCCGTCGGATCTCGCCGACCGTGTGCGCTGGTTCTGGGTGCCGCGCTGGCGCCTCGATGCCGGACGCGTCTCCCGGCAGCGCATCCTGCCGTTCCCCGCGTCGAACCTCGTGGTTGGACCGGACGGCGTCACGCTCTCCGGTCCGACGACGGGGGTTTCGCACCGCGACCTCGTCGCGACCGGCTGGGCGGTGGGCGCGCTGCTACGGCCCGCCGGGATCGCGGCTCTCACGGACGAGCCGCGCGACCTGCGCGACTCCGAGGTCGTGCTGGACCTGGACGGACGGGGACTGGGTGGGCTGCACGCCGCGGTCGCAGGGGCGATGTCCGACCCGGACGAGAATGCCGGTCGGGACCGGGCCGTGGCGGCGTTCGCCGACTGGGCGCGCGTCCGTCTGACGGTCCCCGATGCCGCGGGGACGGCCGCGAACGCGATGGAGGATCTCGTCGCGACCGATCCCGAGGTGGTGCGGGTCGAACAGGTTGCGCAGAGATTGGGGCTCTCCGTGCGCGCGGTGCAGCGGTTGGCGCGCCGGTACGTGGGTCTGGCGCCGCTCGCGATCGTGCGCCGCTACCGCCTGCAGGAGGCGGCCCGGCGCCTGCGGGAGGAGCCGGGCCTCGGTATCGCGGACGTCGCGGCCGACCTCGGGTACGCCGACCACGCGCACCTCAGCTCCGACTTCCGCACGGTCCTCGGCCTCACGCCGAGCGAGTACCGACGGCCCGATGCCGATGCCGATGCCGATGCCGATGCCGTTGCTGAAGTCGTTCCTGGCGAGTGAGCGGCCTTCCTCCTCACAAGTGAGCGGGATTCTGCTCGCCGGCGTTGAACCGCAGTCTCGACACGGCATGTGCACCAACCGCAGTCTCGACGTGCACGAACCGCAGGGCGGTTTCAAGTGGTTGTTGCAACGAGTAGGTCGTTGAGTCGTTTCGCTGGAGTCTGCCAGCCCAGTGTCATGCGTGGTCGTGTGTTGAGTTCGCGGGCGACGGCGTCGAGGTCGCGCTGGGCGTAGGTGCGGAAGTCGGTACTCGAGCGGGGAAAGTACTGCCGCAGCAGGCCGTTGGTGTTCTCGTTCGAGCCTCGCTGCCAGGGCGAGTGCGGGTCGCAGAAGAAGACCCGGCAGTCTGTCGCCAGCGTGAAGTGGGCGTGCTTGGCCATCTCAGCGCCCTGATCCCAGGTCAGAGTCGCGGCCAGCTCGGCCGGCAGGCGGCCCATCGTCTCGATCAGCACGTCGATCACCTGCTCGGAGACCCTGCTCTCCGGTAGAGCGCCGAGCATGACGTACCGCGTGGAACGCTCGACCAGGGTGATGATCGCCGACGCGCTACGCGCACCGATGATCAGGTCACCTTCCCAGTGCCCGGGCACGGCCCGGTCTTCGACCTCGGCCGGCCGGGTGCTGATGTTCAGGCCATGGGTCCAGGCCTTGCCCGAGTGTGCCGCCCGCGCGAGGCGGGACTGGGGGCGCCGCCTGGTCCGCCCGGTACGGAGTGCGACCTGGCGTGCGATCTCGCTGCGCAGCCCGCCACGAGCTTGGTAGTAGATCGCTTGGTAGATCGTCTCGTGGGACACCCATCGCTCCGGCCGGTCGGGATACTCCTGACGAAGCCAGTGTGCGATCTGCTGCGGAGACCACCGCTGTTCGAGCTTGTCCCGCACCAGGGGCCATAGCCGGCCGCGACCCGAGGTCACCCCGCGGCGGCGATCGCCGGTCAACTTGCCGGGCCTGGGCCTG